>VGWG01000003.1 GCA_016873675.1 Lentisphaerota bacterium
TTTACCGCCCCGTGGGTGAGGCTGATTAATTGGGGGGTAAACTGGAGCGACGTCAGGAGGCGGAAATGGGCATTATCTGGGCATTTTTCGTGATCTGCGGCGCGGCAGGGACGCCGCGCCCTACCTCGCGCTTCGCGCAGTCTTACCCGGTTACTCTTACTCGGCTACCCCCACACCTTCGAGTAAGCGTTGCGGTTAAGGGTAAGCGAGTAAGGGTACCCGCCAGCCAGTAGCCCGTGCAACACTGGCTACTGGCTGGCGGGGGGGCGTTTGCACGAAAGGAGTCAGAATAATTATAAATCGCTGACGTGCTGTTTCTTTGGCCGCCGCCAATGGGTCAGTGCGCCGCGCGCCCAGAGACGGTAATCAAACGCCTGAACTGGTTGAACAGCGGTGCCGCATCGTGGGGGCCGGGGCACGCCTCGGGGTGGTACTGCACCGAGAATGCGGGGAAGTCCTTGCATCGTATCCCCTCGACCGTCTGGTCGTTGAGGTTGATGTGGGTCACGTCGACACGGGCGGCGTCGAGCGTCTCGGCGGCGACCGCAAAGTTGTGATTCTGCGAGGTTATCGCCACGCTCCCGGTCGCCAGATCCATCACCGGATGGTTGCATCCGTGGTGGCCAAATTTCAGGCGGTAGGTCCGTCCGCCCAACGCCAGACCGAGCAGTTGGTGCCCCAGGCAGATGCCCATCACCGGAACCTGTCCCAGCAGCTCCCGGATGGCGGCCACTGCATAGGGCAGCGCCGCAGGATCGGCGGGTCCGTTGGAAAGCAGGACGCCATCCGGCTTCAGCTCCAGCACGCGGGCTGCGGGGGTCTTTGCCGGCACCACCGTCACCTGCATCCCCTGCCGCCGCAAGCCGCGCAGGATGTTCCATTTGATGCCGAAATCATACGCCACGATCTTGAGATCGGCGGGCGGCAGGCTGGCAGCCATTCCCCACGAACAGGTTTCGCGGCCATCGGCGTCCCAGGCGTAGGGTTCGGCGCACGAAACCCGCGCCGCGTAATCCTGGCCATCCAGGCCCTCCCACGCGCGGGCCTGCGCCACGCCATCCGCCTCGCCCACGGTGCCCGTCACACACATAAAGCCTTTCATCGTCCCCTGGTCGCGCAGGAGGCGCGTCAGCCGCCGCGTGTCGATCCCCGCGAGCGCGGGCACACCCGCGTCCTCCAGCGCCCGTCCGAGTTCCGACTCGCTCCGCCAATTGCTCGCCGCGTTGCAGGCTTGCATCACCAAGCCGCTCGCGTGGATCCGCAACGACTCCCGGTCGGCCGCATTGAGGCCGACGTTGCCGATCTCGGGACAGGTAAACGTCACGAACTGCCCCGCATACGAGGGGTCGCTGATGATCTCTTGATAGCCCGTCAGGCCGGTGTTGAACACCACCTCGCCGACCCGGTCAACCGGAGCGCCGACCGACCAGCCGCGCAAGATTGTGCCATCCTCCAGCGCAAGATACGCCCGCTTGTGCCGTTGCTCTGCCCAGTTAAATGCTGCCATGTCCAAGAACCCTTTCCCTTAGGCGCGCCGAGGCAGCCGCACCTGCGGCGACCGTTCATGGTATTCCTGAATCGAGCGCACCTTGACAGATCCGTGCGCCGTCTGATACGACTTCAGCCCCATGATCGACCACCTCAGGCCGTTGATCGTGGTCGTGATCGGTATGTTGCGCGTCACTGCGTGGGCGCGCATCTTCACCTCGTCCCACGCCTGTTCCGTGCCCACCGTGGGGGTGCTGATGATCCAGTTGATCTCATCGTTTTCAATCAAGTCGATCGCATTGGGGTGGCCGCGCGAGATGGGGAAGACCGCCCGGTCTCGAATGCCCGACTTCCACAGCGCGGTGCTGGTCCCGAGTGTCGCGTAGAGCGTAAAGCCGAGCTGCTTGAGCTTGCGCGCCAGCTCGACTGCAGCGTCTTTGTCCTCGTCGCGGACGCTCAGGAAGGCGCCACCGCCCTTGGGAAGCCGGTTGCCCGCCGCAATCTGGCTCTTCAGGTAGGCCAGCCCGCAGTTGCCGTCAATGCCCATCACCTCGCCCGTTGACTTCATCTCCGGCGAGAGCACCACGTCGATGCCGGGGAAGCGGGTGAAGGGGAACACGGCTTCCTTGACCGCGTAGTGCTGCGGGATGAATTCCTGGGTAAAGCCCATCTCGGCCAGCTTCTCCCCCACCATCACCAGCGCCGCCAGCTTGGCCAGCGGCACGCCCGTCGTCTTGCTGACAAAAGGAACGGTCCGCGACGCCCGCGGATTGACTTCGAGGATGTACACGTCCTCCCCTTGGACGGCGAACTGGATGTTCATCAGGCCTCTGACCTTCAGCGCCTCAGCCAGGGCGAACGTCTGCCTGCGGATGATCGCCTTGACCGTCTTGCTCAGGTTGGGTGCCGGAATGATGCACGCGCTGTCGCCCGAGTGGATGCCCGCGAGCTCGACGTGCTCCATGATCGCGCCGATCACGTGTGTCTCGCCGTCGGAAATGCAGTCGACGTCCACCTCGCACGCGTTGGCCAAGAAACGGTCAATCAACACGGGGCGGTCTTCCGACACCTCGATCGCATCGCGCATGTAGGTCCGGAGCGTCTCGCGGTCAAAGACGATCACCATCGCCCGGCCGCCCAGCACGAAGCTCGGACGCATCAGCACCGGGAAGCCGATGCGCGCGGCGACCGACTCGGCCTCGTCGACGCCGGTCGCCAGTCCGTTCTCGGGCTGGCGCAGCCCCAGACGCTGCGCCATCTCCTGAAACTGCTTACGGTCTTCGGCCTGCTCGATGCTGTGCGGGCTGGTGCCGATGATCGTCACGCCGTTGGCTTCGAGCGCCCGCGCGAGGTTCAACGGCGTCTGCCCCCCGAACTGCACAATCACGCCCGCGCATCCCTCGTGGCGGTAGACGTGCAGCACATCCTCGAGCGTCAGCGGCTCGAAATAGAGCTTGTCGCTGGTGTCGTAGTCGGTGCTGACGGTTTCCGGGTTGCTATTCACCATGACGGTCTCAAATCCGGCGTCGCGCAGGGCGAAGCAGGCGTGGACGCAGCAGTAGTCAAACTCAATCCCCTGGCCGATGCGGTTGGGACCACCGCCGATGATCATGATCTTCGGGCGCGCCGGGCCTGACCGAGCCGCAGGCAGGGCCTCGGGCGGACCGCCTGAACCGTAGGTTGAATAATAGTACGGGGTCAGGGCGGCGAACTCTGCCGCGCAGGTATCCACCAGCCCATAGACGGGAACAATGCCGAGCCGTTGCCGCGCGGCGCGGACGGCGTCTTCGGTCTCCTTCAGGATCCAGGCAATCTGCCGGTCGGAGAAGCCGAACTCCTTGGCCTGCATGAACCGGTCGGCGTCGTGCTCCAGCCCCGCGAGCGAGCCAGCCGCGCGGATCTCGTCCTCGTAGGCCGCCAGCTCCTCCAGATGGCGGAGGAACCACGGATCGATCTTGCAGATGCTGTGAATGCGCGCGACGCTCCAGCTGCGGCGGAAGGCGGCTCGGACGTCGAACAGCCGGTTGCCATGCGGCGTGCGCATGGCGGCCTCCAGCGCCGCGTCGTCGCGGGCTTCGAAGCAACCGTCCTTGCCGTCAGCCCCGAACCCGGCCCGGCCGGTCTCCAGCGAACGCAGCGCCTTCTGCAGGCTCTGCTTGAACGTGCGCCCGATGCTCATGGCTTCGCCGACCGACTTCATCTGCGTGCCAAGCACGGGGTCGGCACTGGGGAATTTTTCAAAGGCGAATCGCGGAATCTTGGTCACCACGTAGTCGATCGACGGTTCAAAACAGGCTGGCGTCTGGCGGGTGATGTCGTTGCGCAGCTCGTCCAGCGTATACCCCACGGCCAGCTTGGCCGCGATCTTCGCGATCGGGAAGCCCGTCGCCTTGGAGGCCAGCGCGCTCGAGCGCGAGACACGCGGGTTCATCTCGATCACCACCATCCGCCCATTGGCCGGGTTCAGCGCAAACTGGACGTTCGACCCGCCCGTCTCCACGCCGATCACCCGCATCACGGCGAGCGCCGCGTCGCGCATGCTCTGGTATTCGCGGTCGGTCAGCGTCTGCGCCGGGGCGACGGTGATCGAATCGCCTGTGTGCACGCCCATCGGATCGAGGTTCTCGATCGAGCAGACGATCACGCAGTTGTCCTTCCGATCACGCATGACCTCCAGCTCAAATTCCTTCCAGCCCTCGATCGATTCCTCAACCAGCACCTCGTGGGTTGGACTCAGAAACAGGCCCTGCTGAACAATCCGCTCGAATGAGGCCTCGTCGCGCGCGATGCCGCCACCCGCGCCGCCCAGGGTGAAACCCGGGCGGATGACCAGCGGATACCCCAGTGTGTCACGGACCTTGCGCGCCTCGTCGATCGTGCGCGCCGATCCGCTGCGTGGCATATCCAGACCGATCTTCAGCATCGCCTCCTTGAACAGCGAGCGGTCTTCGGCCCGTTCAATCACCTCTGCGGTGGCGCCGATCATCTCAACGCCGTATTTCTCAAGAACGCCCGCCTTGTCCAGTGCCATCGCCAGATTCAGCGCGGTCTGACCGCCCACGGTCGGCAGGAGGGCGTCGGGCCGCTCGCGGCGGATCACGGCGGCGAGGAAGTCGGCGCTCAACGGCTCGATGTAGGTGCGGTCGGCGAATTCGGGGTCGGTCATGATCGTCGCCGGGTTGCTGTTCACGAGCACCACCTCGTATCCCTCCTCGCGAAGGGATTTGCAGGCCTGCACCCCCGAGTAGTCAAACTCGCAAGCCTGTCCGATTACGATCGGGCCCGAGCCGATCAGCATCACCTTGTGAATATCTGTTCTTTTTGGCATCGCCTGCGTCCTTCATTTCATCGTGCGTATTTCAAATGGTTTCACGGGGCGGGGCATGAGGCCCGGTCCGTCAGTCCGGCCATCACCGTCTCGGCCAGGGCGTCACAGACAAACGGCAGATTCCGGATGATCGCGGCATGTCCTTCCGCATTGGCCAGATCGCTCACACCCTTCACGAGGTGGCACGCCGCGCCACGTTCCCGGCAGAGGCTGACGACCGCAAATCCCTCCATGTCCACCAGCTCCGCAACTGTGGCGAGCGCCTGCCGCCGTCTGGCATCGAAGACCGGCTCGCCGACCGTCGCGAGACGCGCCCGCTGCAAGCCCATCCAGGGACCCGTGGGCAGGCTCACCCCGGCGGTGGTCGTGCCCGCCAGCCATGCGTCGCCATCCAGCGCCTCGCTCACGGAAAACAGCGCGCCCGGCTCGCCACCGCCCAAGGAACCGCAAATGCCCGTGTTGATGACTCGGTCCGCATCCGGCTGGTCGAGCGCATACGCCGCCGCCCGCCGCGCTGCGGCGGCGCCCATGCCGCTGACGACAATGAGCCCGCCACCGGCCAATGCGAAGCGCCACGTGTCGAAGGGCCGCGCGGGAATGGGTTCGGCCGCCAGTCGCTCCAGCAACGGGCGGGCTTCCAGGTGGGTGGCAAGGAGCACGGCAATCATGGTGATGTCTGTTCGGCGTCATCGGCCGATTTGGCTTTGAAACGGAGGCACAGATCGGTCGCCTGGGTTTCTCGGTTCGTGATCCCGCACCGCTGGCTGAACGGATTGACCACAAAATGCGCGCACCACCCGCAGCATGTGCGGCGTTCGTCGTCGGCAAAGATATTCAGCAGAGACGGCTTATCCGCCGCCGTGAATACCTTCGGCCGCTCGGCGGCGGCGGCAAAAGGCGCGGCGTCGGCATAGCGATGACCGCACGCCGTGCAGACCACCTCCTCGCCGACCCGCTGAAAACCCTCGTAAACCGGCTCGATCCGCGCCCACGCGGTCTGTCCGCACGCCGTACATTCGATTTCGCGAGAACTGCCCATAACGGCCGATAGCTTAGCCTATTATCGCCGCTTCGCGCAATTCGCAATCTTGAACGATACGTCGCACCCGGCAGCGAACCGTGTCGCGCTTCGTGCTCTTCCCGTCCACCAACCGCTCAGGCCGACTCGCTCGGACGTTAGAGAAACCGACTGATCGACTCCCCCAGCCGCTGCTCCAGCCACGGCGTCACCTTCCACAGGTCGCGCAGCGCGCGATATTCCGCAACGGCGTCGCCCTGACCGGGCGCCACGCCGTATTCGGCTCGAATCAGGAGGTTCTTGGCGGTCGCGTCGTGCGTGACGAATTCGACGATCTTCACACGATAGCCCAGGATGCGAAGCATTTGCGCGCGGAAAGTGTCGGTGAGCAGGTCGGCCAGCCGTTCGCGCAAAATGCCGTGCCGCAACATCGCCTTCATGGCTCCGCCCCCCGACAGCCCTTTGTTGAGTTCATGCTGGCAGCACGGCGCGCAGAGAATCCGGGGGCATTTCCACTCGACCGCGCGGGCCAGCGCCTCGTCGGTCGCCGTGTCACAGGCGTGCAGGCTGATCGTCAGGTTGGGCCGTACGTCCAGCGTGCTGTCGGCGAGTTCCCCCGCGACAAAGCGCACATCCTCATTCACGCCGAGATCGGCCGCCAGCCGTCGCGCGGCGGTGATCAACTCGACATTGCGATCAATGCCGCGCACCTTGACGGAGCGCTTCCGCGCGTGCGTCAGATAACAATAGGCTGCAAACGTGATGTAGGCCTTGCCGCACCCGCAATCGGCGATGATGATCTCGTCCTCGGACCCTTTCCCGTCCGCGTCCCCGACCGTCGTGTCCAGAATCCGAAGGAACGCATTGACCTGATCGTATTTGCCCCGCATCGACGCCTTGATCCGGCCATCGGCATCGGCAATGCCCAGCGCTTTCAGCAGCGGCGCGGAATCAAAGTCGGTCAGCGGCTGTTGCTTGACCCGGTCGTGCGGCAGCGCCTCTTCGGCCTCGCGCGCCAGCGGCTTGCTGCGGGAGACCAGCTCCCGTCCCTTGTGCGTCACGCGGATATGGAGGTCGGCCGAGGCCGTCTGCACGTGCAGCTCGCGCGCGCCCGGCTGGCGGATGACCTCCTCGATGGCGGCGCGCGCGTCGGCGGCGTCCAGATTGGTGACGGTGATCCGGCCCGCCTCGCCCGTTTCGGCCTGCAGCACCCGCCCGGTCTTCAGCTCGACCGGCCGGAAACTCACGCGCGACAGGCGCCCGCCGTAACGCGCGACCTGCGTCAGCCGCATAAAACCCGGCTCGTCAAACACGCGGCTACGCACCTCGTCTGCCAGCACCGCGCTCAATCCATCACTCGCTCCCATGTCCGCTCCCTTGCGCCAGCCGTTCGAACCGGGCGGCCGCCTGCGCCACAAACGCCCGTTTTTCCACATACGATCCGGGAAAGAACGCCCCTTTGAATCCGGCGAGCACCAACTGTTTCACGCCCGCAATGTCGAGTTTGCAGCAATCCGCCACGCGGCACAGTTCCGCCGTCACCGTCGTGTGCGAGACCAGCCGGTTGTCGGTCGCCACGGCCACCGGAAGCTGCCGTTCGATCATCCGGCGCACCGGGTGGTTGGCCAAATCGCCACCCAGCTCAGGCATGGTCTGCAGGTTGCTCGTCGGGCAGACCTCGATCGTGATGCGCCGCGTGGCGATGTATTCGACCAGCGCGTTGACATACCCCTCGCGGTCGGCGATGGCGGCGCTGGCGATCCGGTCCGGGGCAAAAAGCCAGGTGCCGTGCCCGATTCGCTCGGCATGGCAGAGAGTGATCGCCTCATAGATCGATTCGGGGCCGTACGCCTCGCCCGCATGAACGGTCTTGCGCAGAAACCGGCTGTGCGCCTCCTGATAGGCGGCAGCGTGGTGCCCGGCGCGGTAGCCGGCCTCTTCACCCGCGAGGTCAAAACCCACAACGGGGAGGCCGTCGCGGTCGCGGCTAGCCACGGCCACCCGCGCCATCTCCTGGGACGCCAGGGCCACGATCTGCTTGTGCGGCATGCTGGGAAAGGCATCGAGCAGGGCGTCGTAATAGCCGCTCATCCCCCGCTGAAAATTGCGCATCGCGCAGCAAATGATGCCCGATACGAACGGCATGTCCGCGCCGGAAGCCACAGCCACGCTGGCGCGGAAGTGACGCGCCGCCCGCGACAGCCCCGCCGCCACAGCCTGCAACACCCCGCCCAATTCACAGCCGCGCGTGACGAGCAACTGGGGCGCCAGCCGGACCTCCATGTAGCGCACCCCATCGGTGATCGCATCTTGCGCCAGCTCATACGCCACCCGCTCAAGGGCCTCGCCATCCCGCATCACGGCGCAGGTATACTGAAACCCCTGCAAATAATCGGCCAAGTCACGGTAAACCGGCTTGAACACCAGCTCCCGCAAGCCCGCTGGCGACTGAGAGGGAAGCGCAACGCCCCGTTCCCGCGCCAGCTCGATCAACGTCTCCAGACGCAACGATCCGTCCAGATGGACATGAATGTCGCTCTTCGGCGCCCGCGTGATCAGTTCGTGTAACGTCATGTGTAGAGAGTATACAATGCCCGCCTCTCGGCCGCCAGTAATTCTAATTTTGGTAATTCTAATTTTGGTCGTCGATATCGGTAGCCAAATCGGCGTCTAGCGTGGCGTTTGTTAGCACGATGCCTGTTCTTCTTGCTTCCCCGCGTCGCGCGGATATTCGCGAAACCCGACAGCCCACCCCTTATCCTGCCAAAAGTGCTTTTCATATGCCGCATACCAATCGCGCGCCAGATCGGGCCAGAGCTCCGGCGCGAAAATCAGCGTGTGCGAATTGCCGGTGCCGCGGCTGCATTCAAAAACCTGGCCGGTGCGGTAATCAGCCACGTAGGGCGGCAACCCGTGTGAGTCGAGCATGGGACCGGTAAAGGCACGCCGTTCGCGGTTCACGAAGTCGCGCACGTCCAGATCGAGCAGCGCCGCCGCCCGCTGGATGCAAGCCACGGCGCAAATGACGTCGATCGGATAGCACTCGCCCGGGTAATCCTCGATCAGGCCCGTGGGCGATGCGTCGAGCGTGGCGCGCAGCGTCTGGACCTGGTCGCGCAGCAGGGGCAGGTGTTGGCGGTCACCGGTGAGGCGGGTGTAGCTGGTGACACCGGCGATCAGCAACGACCGGAAGAAGCAGTTCTGGTTGTGCAGATAGTCATCGCCCCAGTGCTGCCGCACCCAGGTGTGATGCACCGGATCGAGGATCACGGCTATCGCCGCATCAATCGCCGGCCGCGCATAGACCGCCGGCGCCGGACCGCGACGGGCCGGGTTCTGCTTCTCCCAATCGGCCTGCAGCGCTTCCGTCGCCCACAGATAGAAGACCGAACCGAAGATCGGCCATTCCGTCCGCGGCACATCGTGCAGCGGTAGATGCCCGGCGCGACCCGAAGCGATCCGTTCGCGCGCCCACGCCGTGAAGCGCGGCGCCAGCGTGCGATGCAACAGCCAGGCCTGCTGCGGAATCCCCGGATCGCGCAAGGCCGGATCGCACAGGTTGACGCAGACGATCACCCGGGCACCAGAAAGAAATAGAACGCCCCCGCCGCCAGCGCCCCCGCATACACCTGCCGAACCCGCCGCCACCATTCATCTCGGCTCGACGCATCATTCATGTTTCTTTCCTTCCCAATTAGACTACGTTGTCATACGTTGGCCGGATAGGCGCGGCGCTACGCGCCCGCCGTGTGCATCATCCTGCCGGTCCCGTAGCAACCGACCTACTGGCTGCTCGGGTTCGCCGCCATAGGCGACCCACTTGGCCAAGCGCGCCACATTACGCATCCCCACCAGATGTCCCAGCATGGAAGCCGGGCGGCCAAATTTCCGGTAGAGGAGATTGAATTCCAAATATGCCCGCACCTGGGCCGTCGCGGTTGGCCAACGACGTGCGATCCCTTCCCAGGAGTAGAACCGGCGGTACATCCACCGATGCCCCTGCTCCAGGTCTGTCGCCGACATGCGCGCCGGGCGAAAAACGGCGTGTGCCGTGTTGTAGTGTTCGTAATCGCGATCAATAATACGTCCTTCGGATGCCAATTGCGTGTGCAGCACGGTCCCCGGATATGGAGTGAGGATGTGCGCCGTCATGGAGGAGACGCGATTGCGCAACAACCAGTTCAACGTGTCGGGAAAGACATCCGGCGTGTCCTCATCAAAACCAAACACCATGCTGGCGTTGACCAACATGCCGCGCGCATGAATCCGGGCAATGGTGGCGTCATACTCCTCCGGCCGGTTTTGACCCTTTCCGCACCCCTGCAGGGCGGCGCGGCGCACGGTTTCAAAACCAATGAACAGACTCTTGCAGCCACTGGCCGCCATTTCGTCGAGCAAGTCCTCGTGTCGGCCAATGTCCGCCGAGACCGCTGTGTGCCACGTCAGATTCAGCGGCCGCAGCGCAGCTACTAATTCTCGTGTCTGTGCTGGATTTCCCAGAAAGTTGTCGTCAATGAACATCACATGTCGCGTGCCCAGACTCTCGATCTCGCGCAGCACATGGCTGACGGGTTTCATGCGATACCGTGCGTCAATATTGGGAGAGCTGTTATAGCAGAAAGAACAACGCCACGGACAACCGCGCCCGGCTGTCAGCGTATTGGTAAACAGGTAACGTTGGGCATCGAGCAGTTCCCATCGTGGCACAGGGGAATCGGCCGGATCGACCAGTCGTGTGTTGCGATAGCATCGCTGCAGACACCCGGCCTCGACATGTTGCAGCAGTTCCGGCCATAAATACTCGGCTTCGCCAATCACCACGGCATCACAGTGCAGCAGGCAATCCTCCGGACAGGCTGTTGGATGAATGCCACCCATCACAACCGGGATGCCACGCCGCCGGTAGTCGGCCGCGATACGTGAAGCTCGAAGAAACGTATCGGCCTTGACCGTGATGCCAACCAAATCCGGCGTATCACTCCAATCCAGCGGCTGCACGTTCTCGTCCACCACTGTTACCCGATGCCGGTGGGGGGTCAGCGCGCCCAGCACCAGCAGGGCCAGCGGCGGTGCCATATGCGTCTTCCAGTCCGAATCCATCGGACGCCGCGTCACGGCCGGCGAGATCAGTTTGATCCACATGGTTGTGTTTTCCTCACTATCGTGGCGCGCCCAGGGCTCCGAGCCACGGACACATCACCTGAAACCAGAGATGCTCGAAGAAGTTGCTGGAAAAGGCGGCCGGATTCCAGAACGTGATCGCCAGATCCGGGCGTTGCACAAATGGACTCAGCAGCCAGGCGCACTGCGTGCCGACCAATCCCGTGGTCAGCACCCACGCCACCAGCACCCGCCACGCCACGCCGCAGTTCGGGGTCAGCGCGCGCAGCAGGCGGAACAAGCGCGCGTAGCCGACCACCCCGGCACACCCGACACTGATCACCAGCGCTGACAACAACACGCGATACGCCGCCAGGCCTCCGGACGCCTCCGGTCGCGGCGCCTGCGTGACCAGATAGGCCACCACCGGCGACAGCGACGCCAGCAGAACGGCGGTGATGGACATCGCCCCCAAGACACACCGACGCAACTGCCGCACCGAGAGACCGCCGCCCAACAGCCAATTCAGCATGGTATTTGCCGCCACGCTCAGCCAGACCACGGCGTGCAGCATCAGCGGCATCTTGATGGCTCCGTACAGCGCCTGCCAGGGCGATCGCCAGCAGCCAAATGCCGCGCCAAACGCCGCCATGCCGAGAACAATCAGCAGGCTCCAGCCGAGGGAGAACAGCTCCGTGCTACGGTCTTCGCGCAACGCATCGACCAACGATTTCTCCATGCGGCACAGCCGCACGGGATCCATGGCCCTGCGTAGACCTCCGCTGGCACCGTTGCTTGGTCCGCACATCTGCGCTGCTCCTTTGCGTCTCCTAATTAAACCAGGCATGCAGGAAGAAATCCCGCGGCGCAAAATCCCATCCCTCAAAGGGTCCCATCAGCGGCCGCAAGGTGGTCGTCATCTGGAGACACACGACGACAAAGATGATGCACCAGACCGGGAGCGCCTGCATGAACGTGCCGTTTAAATCGACCAGCCAACCGCCCAGTCGCCGTAGCGCAAACACGCACGAGATCAGCCAAAGCAGAACATGCATTCCGCCCATAAAGCCGGCGGAATGCGTGGACTGCGTGAAGATCCACGCGACCGGCGCAAAGCCCGCCATCAAAACCACCAGCAGAGCCAGCGAAGCAGCCAGCAACCCGGTCAGATCGCGCGCCGACTGCCGGCCGCCGGACAGGCAGAGCAGAATGTAAAGACTGGGCCAGCAGATTACAGCGGACGCCAGCAAACCGCCTGCCAGTTTCACCGGCACAATCGCGATCTGCATGTCACCCGGAAACAGCCCCACGACTACGCCGTAGGCCGCCATGCCCAGAAGCCCCATGACGGTGAGTTGCCGCGTCAGGTATCCGCTGTCGGCGCCGGTCAAACCCGCCGCCAGGCGGTCGGGTTGCTTGAGCAACGCATCCAGAATCGCGCCCCAACCGCGTATCGGACGACGGTCAACAACACGGACCGGAAACCCTAGAAGCGGCGGCGGAAGTTGCTGATCGAGAACATCTTCTGCGCCGATGCTGTTGTCTTTGACAGGATCTTGTTCTGTACTCATGATGGATCTCCTTTGCATTGCGGCCGCCACAGGCCAAAGACCATGGCCACGGCTGCACACTCCCAACCAAACGGGCCATACCCGGCAAATCCCAGCAACGGCATCTCGAAGACGTAGAAGCGACCGACATACGGCACGTCATAGACCCAGCGCGCCAAGCTGTACATGTTCCACATCTCCCAAAAACCTCCGCAGATCACCGCCGCCAGAGAAAGACGCACGAGCGTGCGCCAGTCGCCGCGTCCCAGATCATCAAACAGCGTCTCCTGACCCGCCGCCGCCAACAACCCGCACAGCACGGCCAGCGGGGCCAGCCAGAGCAGTGGAAAGAGCACATTCGGAAACACGGGCAGGAGAAAGAGTCCGGCAGCCCCTGCCAGCGCAAATCCTGCGCCAGCCAGCCGCGGACGCGCAAACCGAATGCGGCCCCAATCCTCCAGTCCGGCGGTCAGACGCGGCATCGTGGCCAGCCAGTCGTGCGTGCCCAGCACCGCCGGCAGCACCGTGGTGAAGGAAAGCGTGGCCATGAGCGCATACTCGAACGGCGAGAAACGTTCCACGTTCTGATAGAACCAGTTCTGCACGCTGCGATTGAGAAACTCGAATCCCCACCAGAAAACCGCACTGCAGGCCGCCAATCCCGCGAGCGCGGCAGGCCGGCGCGTGAGCCAGCACGCACCCGCGCGGCGTTGCGTCAGCCCCAGAATCGTCACAATGTACCCCATCCAAAGGAACACGTAGGTGTGGCGCTGGATCGGCGCGAGCGCCGGAATGCGAGTCCACGCAACCCCCCACGCCATCAGCATCCAGCCGAGTCCCGCCCAGCCCCATGCGGGCATTCCAAACCGGTCCGCAAAGCGGCCGTGGCGCGTTCCGATCGCGCATGACAGGGGGTCGGCGCGCATCACACGCCACACTACCGGCAGAACCACCGCCACAATCGCCAGCGCCAGACCCACCCAAACCCACCCCACAAACGGCGCATGCTGCACGATCACCCGCTGCGGCGGGAATTCGAGCCAGACCGATGCCGGCAGTCCGACCCAGCGACCACCGGCTACCGGCAGCGCCACGATCAGCGCCAGCGCCAGCACGGCCACCGACAGGCGGCGCGCACGCCCGTCCATATTGGCAGAGTACTTTGCATGACAGAGTTTCATGACGTCACCTTGTCTTTCTTATTCCTATCGCCTGAAACCTGACACCTGGTCAACGCGCTACGCCCGCACCGGCGCTGCCAGCGTCGTGCGCGCTGGCGCGTTTGCTCGCCGGGCCGCCCGGCGGGCCTCCTGCAACACCGACTCCAGTGTCTCCAGATACTGGTGAAAGCGCGTCAGGCCTCCTCGCGTCAGCACAATCGTGGTGCGCGGCTTATCATTCACAAAAGCCTTTTGCACGCGAACGATCCCCGCCTCCTCCAGTGTCTTGAGATGGCGGTTGAGATTGCCGTCGGTCAAGCGGCAGGTGTCGCGCAGTTCCGTAAAGGCGAGTCCGTTGCGGGCCGTGCAGAGCGCCGATAAAATCGCGAGGCGCTTCGGCTCGTGAAACAGGCGCTCCAAGGCACCGGCCGGGTCATGCAGGGAATCCGTCATCTGCGGCCTCCTTTTCGTCGTTGCCACCCCGCAACGCCAGTCCGCCAGCCACTTCGCCCACCCCAAAGACCAGGCCCATGGGGCGGGGGTCGGTAAACTGCAGCCCGGGCATCATCAGGCAGACGGCGCCCGCGACCAGATAAAAGAACCCCACCAGATACACACCCACCGGCAGATTGCGGCGGTAGGCCAGGTGTACGAGTCCATAGCAGAGCATCCAGACGCCGGGAAGCAGGTCCATGGCGTCCACCCGCCAGAGCGCAATAGAAAGGGCTCCCCCGACACCCAGCGGCGGCAGCGACTCGAGCGCTGGCACCCATTCGGCCCGCCGTTGCCAGCGACCCGCCCGGCCCATCCAGAGCAGCAGCGCGCCGTAATTCACGCCGCCTGCAAGCACCAGCACCGCCGCCCACCCCGCCAGATGAACCAGCGGCGCGTCCGGCGGCGCGAAACGCCCCAATACGGCAGCGCCGATCAGGGCGACGCATCCGCCGATCATGCGCGCGCGGGACGAAAAACCACGGAACCGCAGACGGTCCTGCACGACCCCCTGCATCTCCCGCACCTGCGCCAGCGCCTCGTGTACACCCCTGTCCGCCATGCCAATTCCCCTTTCGACGAAACCAGATTAGCAAACGGCAAAGCGCTTTGCAACACAAAGTTTAACCGGCATAGATCAACGCAGGGGCCCCGGCGGCTTTCTCCCGCTCGCAGAAGATGCGAATCGGCTTGATGAAATCGGAATTGAATGTCATGGACGATTTGATTTCAACGGGCATCCATGAGCGCCCGTGCTGAACGATAAGATCGATTTCAAAACCCTTGTCGTCACGCAATGGGGTCTCTTCCTTTATGCGGGAACGGACAACCCATCCCCGGCGCAAATATCAAGTAGAATCTTAAAAATGCGCTTCACCCCGCTTATCATCAAGATAGACAGTCGGTAGGCCCGTCCCTATCGTTCCGCCCGATCAGACTTCGTGTTAATTCCTTTGTCTGCCCGCCGCGAGGATTGCATGATCTTCTGCCAGCGAGATAAGAGGAAATAGTTCGTTGTACTGCTTCTGGATGAACATCGGGGACTTCCGTCGAAATAGCCGCTCTGCCTGTCGATCTGCGATTCGCAGCGTAATCTGTTCATGTGCACAAAGGACCGGTGACACCTGGCCCAGAAGTCCGGTTGCCTGTCGATTGAGGCACCCGCAGAAATGATTGCAGCGTTCCCGTATGGCGCATGGGAGGCATGCTTCTTTCTCCGTCGTATTTTCCAAATACAGTCTTTGGCGGCGCACTTCATCCACACCGGTTCGTACGTCTCCGATGCACCACTCCGAATCCCCGCCGTCGCCCACAAACTGAACACAAGGGAAGATGCGCCCTGACGGCGCGATGGAAATCTGCCTACGCCCAAGTTCGCACCGTTCGTGCCGACAACTTCCCGGAAAGATGTGTCCGGCAATCTTCACATCAAATGGACTGAAATAGAACTTCTCTTCTCTGAGGGTCTGCGTCTCATACCAATCAGCCAATTCGCCGTATTGCCGTTCAAGTTCTTTGAGTGCGCGCCGCGACCATGGTGTGCCATAGTTCAGGGAGCAAATCAGGTACCTGAATCCGCAAGCGAAGAAAAATCGGACAGATTCAGCGTACCACGACACCGTCTCGGGGGTCGTCACTAACATGACCGGCGCGTACGGTTTATGTGCGAGCAGAAGGTCGATGACCGGGCGCAGTCTTTCAAAGGTTCCGTTGCCCGACGCATCGATTCGATGAACATCGTGTGCGGCCTGCACCCCATCATGACTAAGCGCCACGAATACACCTGCGGTCAGGGGATCGGTCAGAAACGTCTTGTCGAGCAGAGCGCCATTTGTCGTTAGTTTGAAATGGAACAACTGGCCGGTCCTTGCTTCGATATCCCGACAGTAACATATCGTCTCTCTAACAAGATCAGGACGCAACAACGGCTCGCCACCGAAGAATATAATCCCCAAGCTTTGCCCCTGCGACTGTTGCGCGCTGAGCCGCAGTGCGAGGTCAACTGCTGCTCGGGCCGTATCGGCCGTCATGGTGCCGCCCAGATGCGGTGCCGCGTAACAATACCGACAACGGAAGTTGCATTCCGACGTCAGATGGAGTGTGACGTGCAAATCAGATGACTCCCTGTCCTTTCAGCCATTTCACAAAATCCTGCACTTGTTCGCGCAGCTCCTTTTCGCCAATGTCCTTAGCGGCTTTCTGTCTTGCTTCCCAGAAAGAGCGCCGTTCAGTATCGGTTGCCTCTTTCTTTGGATAATCCATATTAGGAGCAGAGGCGGCCGGGTCATAGAACACGGCCACAATGGTCTTTCCTTTTGTGTGAGTTAATCCATTGGTTAGGACTTGCGCTGTGGTTTTGAAATCGAAACTCGACACCGAGCACATGCGCGTGTGATCCTTCCTTTCCCAGTCGGCGAAATCCTTCCGGGTTACGACCTGGTAAGCGACGTCGTGCTGTTTGTCGTACCCGTCCAACACAAGGTCACGCTTTTGCGCGTTCGGCTTCTGTTTTCTCTCTTTCGTATTTTCGTCCCTCTCATCCAAGAACCCGAATTGATCGGTTACCGGAACCATCATATCCTTCAGCGTGAGCGCGTCTGCGGAAAAATCAATCCCCGCCTTTCTGGCCTCATCCTGGACCACTTGCCGTGCTTCGTCTTCAGAGAGGAATACGGGGGGATTCACGGCGACACATCCGAAGCCACCCCGGCCTTCTCCGTGGATGAAAAGTGGCGCGACGCGAGGTGCGTCGACTGCCGCGTTCTTAGAGTCGCCAGCAACGGCCGGTTTCGATATAATCAGAGGGATGACCATGCTCAACACTCCCAGTACGAGGCGGTGCTGCCGCCAGCGTTCTGGAATCCATTGCAGTAGTTCCGGATGCTCCATCAGGTATTGACGTGTCGGATAACATGGAGTTGTATATCGTCGGACTATTCGCATTTTCATTGTTTTCCTTTCATAGGGCAACTCCTTAAGACGGTTGAGGGTCTTGCCTCCCGCGCAAAGCTGCGCCGACACAGGCACACATCATTTTCCAACATACGCCCTTTATTGTCTGCGCAGCGACATGCCGCACCCAAAACGAATACTGCAAGTATGGCACGTTCCAGCGAACTTGTATAGCCCTCAAAAAATCCGATTCGGCGGTGCACTTGGTTTTACGCATTACACTGGAATCCTAGAAGGTTTTACGCTATCATCATCTGCGTCTTCGCGTTGCGCCTGTACTGAATGTGCGCCCATTTGCCATGAACCATACCGTCATCGCCTGGCTCATTCCCGGCACGGCCGCGCTGCTCGGCGCGGCCGTTCTGGCGGGCTGGCTTGCGTTTGATCCGGCGACCGATCTGGTCGTGCATGTTCCCGGCATGGATGGCGAACCCGTTCAGGCTGGCCCGACGGCGTCCGGGGCCACGGTTCGCATCGGCGATCACTTCCGGGCTGGCGATGGCACCGCCGCCGATCTCCCCGGTTCGTGGCCGGGATTCCGCGGGGCCCGCACTGACAACCGGTGCGCCGATCCGGTGGCGCTGGCCGACCGCTGGGAGACCAACCAGCCGCCGATCCTGTGGCAGGTACAACTGGGCGAGGGCCACGCTGGCGCGGCCATCCATCGCGGCCGCGTCTATGTGCTGGATTATGACGAGACCGCGCGGCGTGATCTCTTGCGCTGCCTCTCTCTCGCGGACGGACGTGAACTCTGGCAGCGGGGGTATCCGGTGGAGGTTCCGCGCAACCACGGCTTTTCGCGTACCGTCCCGGCCGTAACCGACCGCCACGTCGTGACGCTCGGCCCCCGCTGCCATGTCATGTGCGTGGATGCCGTCACCGGCGACCTGCGGTGGGGGCTGGACCTGGTCGCGACGTTCGGCTCCAAAGTCCCCATGTGGCATGCCGGCCAATGTCCGCTGATTGTTGACGACACGGCCATCCTCGCGCCAGCCGGTCCCGAGACGCTGATGATGGGCGTGGATTGCGCGACGGGGCAGATCCGCTGGAAAACCCCCAACCCGGACGGTCTGGAGATGTCGCACGCCTCGATCATGCCTGCGGTAATCGGCGGCGAGCGCATGGTTGTCTATGCCGCGCTGGGCGGGATGGTCGGGGTCAGCGTCGAAGCTGGGCGGGAGGGCACGCTGCTGTGGTTTACACGGGACTGGGACCGCTCGGTAATCGCCCCCTCCCCGGTCATCCTGGAAGACGGCCGAATCTTCGTCACGGCGGGCTACGGCGGCGGCGGCATGATGCTCCAGGTGACGCGCGAGGGCGAGACGTTCCGCGTCGCCACGCTGCAGACCTTCAAGGCCAACCAGGGATTCGCCTCGGAGCAGCAAACCCCCGTTCAGATTGACGGACACCTGTTCGGGGTGCTGCCCAACGATGCGGGGCCGCTGCGCAATCAGCTCGTCTGCGTCAGCCCCGATGACGCGCGAACCTTCGTCTGGACGAGCGGACGCGATCGCCGGTTCGGCCTCGGCCCCTACCTCGCCGCCGATGGCAAGCTCTACGTGCTCGCCGATGACGGAATGCTCACCATGCTGCGCGCGACGGCCGAGGGCTACCACGAGCTGGGGCGGAAACACATTCTGACCGGTCACGACGCCTGGGGCCCCCTGGCGCTGGCCGGCGGGTTGCTGGTCTTGCGCGATTCCACCCGCATGGTGTGCGTGGATTTGCGCGGAGGGCACTAATGCACAAGGGAACGACGCTTCTTTTTCTGGCTGGCGTACTGGCGTGTGCGGGCATCGTGGCCAAGCGGGGCTGCGCGACAGTCCCGCGGGCTGGTGACCGGATGATCGAAGCCAAAATATCCGCCTACGACGCACAGATTGCCTCCTTGGCCGTGATCGACCCAGCCCTGATCCTCTACCGTGAGGCCCGTCCGCTGGTGCCTCCCGGACTCACGGTTCTGCGCGCGATCGCGGTGGGTCCCGACGACCGGATCTATGCCGGCGGCGGGAGCAATCTGGTCGTCCTGTCAGCACAGGGAGAAACCATCCGGAGCCAAACGTTCGACGGCGACATCTCCTGTCTGGCCGTGGACGCGAAGGGCCGAATGTATGTCGGACTCGGCACTGCCGTTCGCGCCTTTGACGCGGAGGGCCGCCCGACCGCAACCTTCGCCGGTATCGGATCGGATGCGATCATCACGTCCCTGGCGGCCGCCGACGACGATGTGTTTGTGGCAGATGCCCGGAGCCTGACCGTGCTGCGCTACGCGCCCGACGGCGTTCTCAAGAACACGATCACCGGTCGGCACGGTCACCCGGAGGAGCGCGGTTTCATTGTGCCGAGCCCCAGCTTCGACCTCATGCTCGGTCAGGGGGAAACCCTGTGGATCGTCAATCCCGGCCGACACCGGCTGGAGGACTACGCCTTTACCGGCGAGCGAATCGCCGTCTGGCCGGAGCGCCCCGGGATGGGAATTGAGAATTTCTCCGGCTGCTGCAACCCGGCCCATGTCGCCCGCCTCGCCGACGGCTCGGTCGTGACCAGCGAGAAGGGGCTCTCCCGTGTGAAGGTGTACGCGAAGCGCGGCGGCTTCACGGGCGTGGTCGCCGCCCCGGACCACTTCGACAGCGCCGCCGCAGGCTTGGACCTGACCGTGGATTCCAACGACCGGATTTTGGTGTGTGACACCGACCGCCTGCAGATCCGCGTGTTTGAGCTGAAATAAGGGGGGAACGCCATGACCACCATCAACGAGACCCGAAGTCGCCGCGAATTCATCCGATTCTGCGGCCGTTTGGCTGTGCTGGGCGGCGCCGCGTACTACGCCTCGCGGCTGTTCCTCCGCGGCCAAGTTTCTTTGCCCGGACAATCCTGCGAGAACCAGGGGATCTGCTCATCCTGTCGCGCCTACTCCCGCTGCGGCCTGCCGCAGGCGTTGTCCCGGCGCCGGGCACAGGGGGGCCGCTCATGACAACACCCCAAAAAACCGACGCGCTGGCGGCTGGCGTCACCCGCAGACAGTTCATTAAGAACGGGCTGTGGGGACTGGCCGTGGCCGCCGTCGGCGCCGCCACCGGCCTGTCTGCATCGCGCAGCAGCCGATCATCGCGCGTCTGGCAGATCGATCCCACCCTGTGCGTGCAGTGCGGCCGATGCGAGACCGCGTGCGTGCTGACGCCGTCAGCCGTCAAGGCGGTTCATGCCTACGCCCTCTGCGGCTATTGCAAGCTGTGCGGCGGCTACCATCAGCCGCAGGCGCAACGGATTGACACGGCCGCCGAGAACCAGCTCTGCCCGGCGGGCGCGCTTATACGCACGTTCGTCGAGGATCCGTTCTACGAATACACGATCAACGAGGAGCGCTGCATCGGCTGCGCGGTCTGCGTGAAAGGCTGCAGCCAGTTTGGCAACGGCTCACTCTTCCTGCAAGTGCGGCACGACCGCTGCGTGAACTGCAACGACTGCGCCATCGCGCGCGCCTGCCCCGCAGGCGCGTTCCGGCGCGTGCCAGCCGACCAACCCTATCTTGTGAAGGGAGCGCCGGATGCGCACGTTTAAAGCTCTGTGGATGGGCGTGGGCGTCTGGGTGACAGCGCTGACGCTCCGGGCGGCGGATCGTTTTCCGCGGCCAGATTTCAAAACGGACTATGTGTCGCCCGACCTCCTCCTGCCCGGCGCCAGAGGGCCGCTACTGGAGTGGCTGGACGTCGCGGTTCTGGCTGCGGCTCTGGCGCTGGCGGGCTGGCTCGCCATCCGGAATCGGTCGCGGCGGGGGTTGGTGCTGCTCACCCTCTTCAGCCTGGGTTATTTCGGCTTCTGGCGACGCGGCTGTGTCTGCGCCGTCGGCGCCGTGCAAAATCTGGCGCTGGGGTGGGCCGATGCCAGTTGCGCGATTCCGCTGACGGTCATCGCGTTTTTTGTTCTGCCGTTGCTGGCGACGCTGCTCGTCGGCCGCGTGTTCTGCGCGTCGGTCTGTCCTCTGGGCGCGATCCAGGAACTGGCGTTGTGGCGGCCGATCAAGACGCCCATCTGGCTGAATCACACGCTTGGCCTTCTGCCCTGGGGGTATCTGAGCGTCGCCGTGCTGTTTGCCGCGACGGGCGCGGGTTTCCTGATTTGCGAATGGGATCCCTTTGTGGGCTTCTTCCGGCTGGGCGCGCCGTTCCATCTGGCGGTCACGGGCGCGCTGTTTCTTCTGGCGAGCCTGTTCATCGGCCGCCCCTACTGCCGGTTTGCGTGTCCGTACGGCGCGATCCTTGGGCTACTGTCCCGCGTCTCGCGGCGGCACACGACGATCACCCCGGACGCCTGCGTGCAATGCCGCCTCTGCGAGGACGCGTGTCCCTACGGCGCCATCCGCAGTCCGCTGCCCGCCGCCGCGCCCGAGTCGCGCGCGACGGGCGTTCGGCGGCTGGCGCTGATTCTGGCGGCCGTACCGCTCATCGCCGTCGCCGCCGCGGCAACGGGATATTTTTTCGGCAATCTGCTGTCGCGGGCGCATCCCCGCGTGGCGCTGGCGCTGGAGATTCATCGGGATGCGGCGCAGCCCATGAGCCTGGAGCGGGAGGCCTTCTTCACATCGGGCCGTGCGACCGTGGCGCTCGACGCCGAGGCGCGCGCGATTCAGAGGCGATTTGCTGTGGGTGGCGTCTTTCTCGGCGCGCTGCTGGCGCTCACGGTTGGGGCTCAACTGATCGGACTGGCGCTCTGGCGGTCGCGAACCGACTACGAGCCGGACCGGGCGCGCTGCTTCAGTTGCGGCCGTTGCTTCGCGTATTGCCCGGTCGGTAGAAAGCGAAAGGAGTCGCCGAAATGACGCCCCCACTTTCTCCAGCGGAATCGCTGCGCGTGGTCATCGGCCGCCGGCTGGCGGCGGTCTCCGCCGTGTTCATCATCATCGTTTCGCTGTTGATGGCGACGAACCGGTATCTGCTCAATACCATTGATCCGCTCGATACGCCCGCGCTGAAGACGTTATCCGAAAAGCTGGAGCGGGATGGGGAGAATGCCGAGCTCCGGCAACAGGTGCGCGAATTGGACTGGCTGGCCCGCCGGGCGTTCTTCGTGCGACAATGGCAGCTTGAGACCGGCGCCAGCCTGCTGGGCGTTGCGGGTGTCGTGTTCCTGTTGTCATTACAGCTCATGGCATCGGGACGCCGCCCCACCCCCACCCCGCAACCCGCTTCCGGCAGGGATAATCGCTTTTGGCGGTCCGCCGCGCGCGCCCGGCGGGTCATCGCGATTAGCGGGGCGCTGATCCTGCTGGCGGCCTGGGGGCTACACCTCCGGATCGGTGGACAGTCACGGACACCCAATCCCATGCCGACGGCACCGCAGCCGGGACACTCTCCCGCGACGAATCCCCCCCTCGCTCCTGAAACCCTGATCGAACCGCTCGCAGGCGCTGGCGAGTGGCCCTTCTTCCGCGGACCCGGCGGCCTGGGCATCGCTCGCGAGGCCGATCCCCCCATCGCCTGGGACGGCGCAACCGGCACCGGCGTACTCTGGAAAACGGAGGTGCCGCGGGGCGGATTCAACTCGCCCGTGGTGTGGGGCAACCGCGTTTACCTGGCTGGCGCCGATGAACAGACGCGCGAAGTGTACGGGTACGACGCCGACACCGGCGTTCGGTTGTGGACGGCCGACACCGAGGGCGTCCCCGGAGCACCCGCCACGCCGCCAGAGGTCACCTCGGACACCGGTTATGCCGCGCCGTCGCTGGCCACTGACGGCCGGCGGGTGATTGCGATCTTCGGCACGGGCGTCATCCTTGGCCTCGACGCCGAGGGCCGCCGCCTCTGGGCGCGCCATCTGGGCACGCCCGGCAATCCCTACGGACACGCCTCATCCCTGCTGATTCTGCGCAATCTGGTCTTCGTCCAATTCGACCATACCGGCGGCTCATCGGTCAAGGCGCTGGATGTGGAGACTGGACAGGACCGCTGGGAACAGTCGCGGGAGGGCGCGATCTCCTGGGCGTCGCCCATCCTCACGGACGCGGACGGACGCCTGCGGCTGATCCTCTCGGCGGCGCCGATGGTGGCCGCCTATGACGCCCTGACAGGGGCTGAACTCTGGATGCAGGATGTGCTTAGCAACGAGATCGGCGCGTCTCCCGCCTATGCGAACGGCCGCGTGTTCGCCGCCAACCGGTACGCCCAGGCCGTCGCGCTCGACGTCGCCTCGGGCGACGTGATCTGGTCGTCCACCGATCTGGATTTGCCCGACGCCGGAAGCCCCGTCGCCGACGGCAACCACCTCTTCATGCCCACGAGCGACGGGACGTTTTCCTGCATCGCTGCGGCGGATGGTTCGCGGATCTGGCGCCACGAGTTTGACACGGGCGGCTACGGCTCGCCAATCCTCGCCGCAGGCCGCATCTACTGGATCACCGCCGATGGTCGGACGCGCATCTTCAAGGCCGCCGAAACCTTTGAATTGATCGCTGAACCGGACCTCGGAGAAGCCAGTGTCTGCACCCCGGCCGCCGTCGGTCGCCGCCTCTATATCCGGGGCGTCAAACACCTGTTCTGCATCGGACCGAAATGAAACCCCGCGAAGGCAACTGCCTGTGAGCACCCCGAATATCCAACTGGCTGATCCGGTCCGCGCCGAAGATCTCGACCGAATCCTCGACGAAACCGGACGCAACAGCGCGGCGGTCATTGCTGTGCTGCAGGGGATTCAGGCGCGGTATCGCTATCTGCCCGAGGCGGCCCTGCGCTACGTCTGCGACCATTCCGAAATCACGCCGGCCGCCATCGTCGGCGTCTCGACCTTCTACACGCAGTTTCGACACACGCCCGCAGGCAGGCACACAGTCAGCGTCTGCGTGGGAACGGCCTGCCACGTCAAGGGTGCCAGTGGCATTCTGGCGGCGCTGCGTCGCCATTTGAAGCTCGCCGATGGTGCCGACACCGACGCCGACCGCCGCTTCACCCTGCGCGAGGTCAATTGCCTCGGTTGCTGCACGCTGGCCCCTGTGGTGCAGGTGGACAGCGTGATCTATGGCTACGCGACTCCCGAGACCGTGGGCAACATCCTGCAGGATTTTCTCAACCGGGGAGGCGGACAGGACTCGCGCGGCGCCTCCTCCGATCCGTCGCCAGGTCCGTCAGTCGGCGACATCCGCGTCGGCATGGGCTCCTGTTGCGTGGCCAGCGGCGCTTCGGAGATCGAAGCCGCGCTACATGACCGCGTGTCGGCGCTGCGCCTCCCCGTGCGCATTCAGCGGGTCGGCTGTCTCGGCCTCTGCTACGAGGAGCCGGTGATCGAAGTGGCGGCGCACGGGCGCCCGTCGCGCCTGTACACGCGGGTGAAGCCGGAAGATATCCCCGCGATCTTAACCGCGCATTTTCCCCCGCCCAGCCGCTGGACCCGTCTCCGTCACGCCGCCGGACACTGGGTCGAACAGCTCTACACCGACGCGGCTTGGACGGGCGCGCATTGCGCTGGCATGGACGCGCGCGACCCCCAGATCGCGCCCTATCTCGACCCTCAAGTGCCGATCGCCACCGAGGGCTGCGGCCAGCTCGATCCGCTCAGTCTCTCCGATTATTGCGGCGCGCACGGGTTCGAAGGATTCCAAGCGGCGCTGCGGCTGCGCCCTGAGGACGTGGTGCGCCAGATCGCCGACAGCGGCCTGCGCGGCCGGGGTGGCGGCGGCTATCCGACCGGCCGCAAATGGGGCGAGGTCGCGCGCGAGGTGAACGACGTCAAGTATGTGGTCTGCAATGGCGACGAGGGCGACCCGGGCGCGTTCATGGACCGCATGCTACTCGAATCGTTTCCCTACCGCATAATCGAGGGGATGCTGATCGCCGGATACGCAGTCGGAGCGACACAGGGCGTGCTCTACATCCGCGCCGAATATCCGCTGGCGATCCGGCGCGTCAGCGCGGCACTCGACGCCTGCCGCGCCGCCGGCTGGCTGGGACCCCACATCCTCGGCAGCGACTTTTCATTCGAACTCACGATCATGACGGGGGCAGGCGCGTTCGTCTGCGGCGAAGAGACCGCACTTATCGCCTCGATTGAGGGCAAGCGCGGCATGCCCCGCATGCGGCCGCCCTATCCGTCTCAATGCGGTCTGCACGGCCGCCCCACGCTGGTGAACAACACCGAGACCTTCGCCCTGATTTCGTGGATCCTGCGCCACGGGCCCGCCGCATTCGCCGCCATCGGCTCCGCGCGCAGCAGAGGCACCAAGGTATTTGCGCTGGCCGGCAAGGTGCGGCGGGGAGGCCTGATCGAAGTACCCATGGGGATGACGATCCGCCGGGTGATCGACGACATCGGCGGCGGCATCGCCGACGGGCGCCGCCTGAAGGCGGTGCAGATTGGCGGGCCTTCCGGCGGATGTATTCCCGAACGGCTTGCCGATACGCCCATCGACTACGAGGCGCTGGTCGAGGCGGGCGCCATGATGGGCTCGGGCGGGCTGGTGGCGCTCGATGACGCAGATTGCATGGTGGAGATCGCCCGCTTCTTTCTCGCCTTCACCCAGCATGAGTCGTGCGGGAAATGCACCTTCTGCAGGATCGGCACCACCCGCATGCTGGACATACTCGAACGGCTGTGCGGCGGCACGGGCAAACCCTCCGATCTCGATGAGCTCGAGCGTTTGGCGTCCGTGGTCAAACGCGGCAGCCTCTGCGGTCTGGGAAAGTCCGCGCCTAACCCGGTGCTCACCACGCTGCGCTATTTTCGGGAAGAATACGAGGCGCACGCCGGAGGCGTATGCCCGGCGGGCCAATGCAAGGCACTGATCTCCTACCAGATCACCGACGACTGCATCGGCTGCACCCGCTGCGCGCAACAGTGTCCGGTCGGCGCCATCCCGCCGACCCCGTATGAACGGCACGCGATCAACCCCGAAACATGCGTGCGCTGCGACGGCTGCAGGACGGCCTGCCCGGCCGGGGCCGTCGTGGTGATGTCCGGAAACAGGATTGTGAAACATGGTTACGCTAAACATTGACCGGCGCCCGGTGGACGTGCCTGCTGGAACAACCCTGCTGGTCGCGGCCCGCAGGCTCGGCATCGCCATCCCAACGCTCTGCTTTCGCGATGGCCTGGAGCACGTCACCTCCTGCATGCTCTGCGTGGTCGAGGACGTCCGGACGGGTTGCCTGCATCCCGCGTGCTCCACCCCGGTTCAGGACGGCATGGACATCGCGACCGCCAGCGGGACGGTACTGGAGGCGCGCCGCACGGCTCTGGAACTGCTGCTGGGGGATCATCTCGGCGATTGCGAAGGCCCCTGCGCGCGCGCCTGTGCGGCGGGTATGAACATCCCCGCCATGCTGCGCGCGATCCGCGACGGCGATTTGCGCGAGGCGATTCGCGTCGTCAAGCGGCACATCGCGCTCCCCGCAGCGCTGGGACGGATCTGCCCGGCGCCCTGCGAAAAGGCGTGCCGCCGCGGCACGCACGACGCGCCGGTCGCAATCTGCAGGCTCAAGCGTTTCGTGGCCGACGCCGACCTCGCCTCGCCGGACCCGTATCTTCCCGAGCGCCTGGAATCGAGCGGCTTCCGGGTGGCCGTGGTCGGCGCCGGCCCGGCCGGGCTCTCCGCCGCCTGCGCGCTCGCGCGCGACGGACACGCATGCACCGTGTTTGAAAAAGGCGACAGGCCCGGCGGAGGCTTGCGCGCGCCGGAGCTGAGTGACACACTGCCGTCGGCCGTGCTCAACGCCGAAATCGCGCAAATCGCCCGCCTCGGCATGACCTTTGAGACCGGCGTGGAGATCGGCGTCACCTGCTCGCTTCACGACCTCAAACAGCGTTTTGACGCAATCATTCTGGCGTGGGGTGCCAGCGCATCCAGCCTCCTGGACCCCCTCGGACTCGAAAGTGGTCCGCACGGGATCACAGCAAACTGGAGAACCCACCGCACCGGCGACCCCGTGATCTTTGCGTGCGGCAACGCGGTGGTGCCTGGCCGACTGGCCGTGCGGGCGGTTGCGCAGGGACAGGCCGCCGCCCTCGCGGTCGGCCAGATGCTGCGCGGCGAGGCGGTCGTCGGAACGCGGCACCGCTACAATCACCGGCTCAGCGCTGCCCTGACGCCGGACGAGCTCGCGGCTTTCATGACCGGAACTGCGCCGGGGCCACGCACGGAGCCTGCGGATCACGCGACGGGCGGCTACTCAACGGACGAGGCACCCGGAGAGGCGGCGCGGTGCCTCCACTGCGATTGCCGCAAACCCGAGGCCTGCCAATTGCGCCGCTATGCCGACGACTACGGGGTGAATCCGCGCGGCTGGAAACCGGCCCATCGGCGTCCGGTCGAGATCGTGCGACACGGCAACACCGTCTACGAACCGGGAAAATGCATCGCCTGCGGCATCTGCGTGCGCATCGCCAACGCCGCCCGGGAACCGCTGGGCCTAACCTTCATTGGCCGAGGCTTTACCGTGCGGATCGGGGTTCCCTTCCATGAGTCATTGGAGAAGGGATTGAGCCAAGTCGCCGCCGCCTGCGTTGAAGCCTGCCCCACCGGCGCGCTGGCCCATGACCGGTGAGTCAGGGCGGCCACATGGCCGTGTTGCGTTTCGCAAGCAATCCAACCAGCAGGAAGAGTCTAATCACCACTGGCCCCAGGGCAAAACGATCACGCTGGCCGAGCCTATTCCTTCACCAGGCTAGTGGCTGCCGGTGGAGGGATCCTCTAACGGAGCTTCCGGTTCTGGAGGCGATGGGCAATGTCAAGACACGGTAATGGGGCGGTCGTTCTTGCTTGACGCATCCTTTCCGGTTCTGCTAACGTCTCACTTCCAAACGTGCGCTTTCAGCCCGGTTCACAGCGGGCGCGTGATCACGCCGTATGAGAAGCGATTGCGTATCACGGAGTGGACCACGGAATAAACGGAGAGAAGCCGTGTACTTTAAGAAACTCCATCATCCGGGCAATTTTGTGTTCGCTGACTCGTTCACCGCTGGCCGGTTGGGCGCAGGGAAAACGAAACTTCGGGCGAATGTGCAGGACTTTGGCGGCAACATTTTCCGGTTGCAGGTTTCCGACACGCGTTGGGGCACCAATTTGAGCCAGGCGGAGCTTGCGCCGGAAAAGGCCGTCGCCGTACCGGCCTCCGGCGCATGCAAGGCGGCTTTTTCCAAGGCCGCGCGCTTCACGTTGTCGGATGCTGATGGCGCCGAGGTTCTTGTCGGCCTGGAGTCGGGTTCATTCGGCATTTGCGGCCAGGCCTGGATGATGCAATTCGAGTATGACGATGTCCTTCGGTTCTATGGCTTTGGCGAGAAAGTATCGCCTGATCTGGAAAAGACCGGCCTGCGGACCAAGTTCTGGAACACCGATGTCATGAGCGATTTTGCGTGGGAGGATCTCCAACGCGCGAGGACCGATCCGCCTTATGTCTCCATCCCGTACCTGGCCATCCGGACGGCGCGAGGGTGGGTCGGCATACTCGTCAACAATCCCTTTGCCGTATTTGCCTGCGCAGGCGGTTCATTCGAGGAAAGCATTTCAACGGCTGGAACCACAAGGCCGAGACGATTCTATCTGGGCTCCGACGACGGCATGCCGGAAGTCTGGTTTCTAACCGCCGGGTCGCTGGCCGAATTGACCCGCCGCTACCAGTTCCTGGTCGGAACGACACCCCTGCCGCCACTCTGGGCTTTGGGGCATCATCAATGCCGCTGGGGCTACGAAAGCGCGCAAGATCTTGCCTATATTAAAAAGCAGATGGCGCTGCATGATATTCCGAACAGCGGATTGTGGCTGGATATTGACTACATGGACGGGTACCGCGTCTTTTCGTGGAACAGCACCCACTTCCCCGATCCCGTCAAGGATCTCGCCGCGCTTCAGGCCGATGGCCAGCGCGTGGTGCCGATCCTGGACCCCGGCGTGAAAGACGAAACTGGCTATGGCGTGGCCGAGCGCGGACGGAAAGCTGACGCCTTGTGCCTGACCCCGGAAGGGACCCCTTACCAGGGCTTTGTGTGGCCCGGAACGACGCTTTTTCCCGATTTTTCAACGCATGCAGGGCGCAACTGGTGGGCCCGCGAGGTGCGGAAGTTTGCAGCAAACGGACTGGACGGTGCCTGGCTCGACATGAACGATCCCTCCGTGGGCGCGGCCGAGCTCGACCCGATGCGGTTCGACAAAGGCCAACTGCCCCACGCGGCGTTTCACAACCAGTACGCCACAGGCATGGCAAAGGCCTCGCGCGAAGGCTTCCTGGCGGCCCATCCGGATCGACGCCCCTTCTTGCTGTGTCGCTCGGGGTTTATCGGTTCACAACGCTATACCGCGCTCTGGACTGGCGACAACATGTCCAACGATGCCTACCTGACGGCGTCGATCCCCTGCGTGCTCAACCTGGCGCTATCCGGCGTGCCGATGTGCGGGCCTGACGTGCCCGGCTTTGTGGGCGCGGCAGACGAATGGCTGGCCCTGCGCTGGTACCAGCTCGGGTTCCTGTTCCCGGTGTTGCGCAATCATTGCTGCAAGAGCGATCGTGCGCAAGAGCCCTGGACCTTCACGAAACCGGTTCGCGAGATGATCGCCCACCTCATCCGCCTGCGCTACCGCCTGATGCCGTACCTGTACAATCTCTGGATAAACCAGGAACAAACGGGCGACGCGGTCTGGCGTCCTCTTTTTTATGATTTTAAGGACTCCAGCGACATGCCGCTCGACCGCATTAACGACCAGTTTATGGTGGGGCCTGCCCTCATGCAGGCACCCCTCACCCACAGCAACCCACACGCCTGTTCACGCGATGTGATCCTGCCAGCGGGCGACTGGTACGACTTGCGCACCGGCGAATGGCTGACAGGCCCGGCCCGAGTCCGCGTCGAAATGGGGCAGTTCCAGACGCTGATGTACGCGCGTGGCGGCGCGCTGGTGCCGATGCTGCCGGAAGCGCCGACGACTCACCGCATCGCGATGGACCAGATTGACATGCACTGCTTCCTGCGGGACGGGCAAAGCGCCACATTCTGTTACGGTGCCGACGACGGCGAATCGTTCGCGTACACGAAGGGTGTTCGCAGTACGATAACCCTCACGGCACGCATGCAGGGAACAACGCTCTACGCCGACACTTCGGGGGCAACCGCTGCCTGGAAGCCGCTGAAGATCCGCTTCGTGGTTTATGCGCCCGTGGAACGGCTGATCGTCAACGGACGAAACGAGAAACTCGGACCCTTTACCTGGCGCGTCACGGGCAAGGAACTGCCTTGTTTGCGCAGCCTGCGGGCCGTGGGTTCAGGGACACGCACACCCGGCTGATCGGCGCGTTTTTTCAAGCCGTCCAGCCTTCGCACGCTCGCCACGAAACGAGGTCACGCATGCCGGGCATGCCCTTCAAGCATGAGGGGCATCCACGTCACGCCAGCCGCCAACCGAAGATGGACCGCGACGACCCAAGCCATCCTCACTGCGGCGCGGTGCGCGCGGCGCGCGCGCCAAAACGGCCGGTGCGGTCACAGTCAATACGATTAAACTTACCGAGCACCTCGTACATCTGCTCCGGCTGGACCCAGATCCCGATAATGGACGGTCCCTGCCACTGCCCCATGGAGACGCTGTCGCCCATGGCCGACCAGGGCCAGTCGTCCGGCACCGTGGCGATCCCCTTTCCATGGGTTCCCGCAAACGCCTTGGCGGGACCGCCATAACTCCGAATCAAAGCGGGCCATTCCTGCACACAGCCACTCAGGCTCAGATCCGGAATGCCCCAGTAGGAGGCGCCATAGTTCCCGAACGTCTTCGCCAGGCTGGGATCGGTCCCGAGCCCGACCGCAGGGCCGCATACCGCGCCCGTCCAGGCATCCGCTTCTCGCGCCACCGCCCGTGGCCCGCGACACGCCTTTTCATATTCCAGGCACGTCGGCGGACGCAACCCCGCCCAGGCCGTATAGGAAATGATATCAGGCCAGGACAGAAAGTTGCAGGGACGTTCCGGTTGCTTCGCGACAAACACCCCGTCCTCCGTGCGCGTAATGGTGTAGCCGTTGATGTCGGTGAGGTCGAGTCCGTAGCGCCAGACGTTCCCATTGCACAGCGCGGTGTACCGTCCATGGTTATAGGCATAGGGCTTCTCACCGGGATTCGCGGTATTGAGCAGCGCCACGTACTGTCCCTGGCTGATCGGGTTCTTCATGACGTAAAAGGCGCGGTAGCCATTCGGCCACGTCGCCCTCTCCGGCGCGCTGTTGGTCGCGCCCAAATACCCGCCCTCCCGTGTGGCGTCCGCCGTGTTGATCAGCGTCAACGGCCCACCAAAAACGCTTTTTGACTGGAACGGCCCTTCTGGCACGTAAACCATCTCGACGGCATAAACCTCGGGCTTGATCGTGGCGGGATCGGTGACGCCATCGGCAGTGTGTAACCAACGAACGGCAATGTTCTTGAACGCATTCGCCCCCCGTCCGACGGTTTTCCGAGAGATGAAAACCCCCATGCCGCGCGCGCCATCGTCACTCGCGCCGACTTGCAGGGCGGCATCCGCCGGAACCGCGTGGTGCGTGGCATCCGTGTCGAGCGTGGCGTGCGAGAACGCGCTCGCCCCAGGGGGCAGGAACTTGACGAAAACCCAGGCGGCGTCCCAGCTTTCGATTTTGAGCGGCTTCCCCGTCACGTTTTTGTCGGCCGGCTCCTCCCATGCCGCGCGCCAGGAGTTGTCCCATGCGAGGTCGAACGTGATCGTGCGGAAGGGCTCCGCACCGGCCGTCACTTTGATATTCGTAACCTTGACGGAATCCGCATGCGTAACCGCGACAGGCGCCGCTGTCGCAACGGGGCCTGGCTTCGGCGAGCCCCCGCCGCCGGAACGACGCCGCGGGCCGGACGGACCCACCAGGCGAATGGCGTTGCGCGCGTGTCGAGTGCCGCCCATGTGTTCGCCCCCAATCCAGGTCCGTTCCGAGATCAGAGCCCCCCTCATTCCCGTATGCGTTGGCTCACCCCACTCTTTCGGAGCCGTTTCAAAGGCGGGGGCGTTTTTGATTCGTTTCGGCGGGGCACCGGGCTTGCCGGCCGGCGTTCGGCCGTCACCCGGCGTACCGCGAAACGCACGCCCCGCGAGACTGCCGATCCGAAAGGCTTGTATTTCCGCGAAGTCCGGGAGTCCCCAATAAGTCGCACCGGCAGATTGCCGGTCACTGTCGGCGGTCAGCATATTCCCCACGCGGGTTGCTTGGCCTTCGTCCAGAATCAGCCCGCCATCATACCGTTCGGTAGGCATGCCGAGATCGAGCACTTTGTTGCCCTTCTTCCATTTTTTGGTGAGGGCCTTGTTGTCGCTCACCTCACCCCAGGTCAATTCCCGGACCACGGCGCGGGCCGGGCCGCGACACGCCTTTTCGAACTCCAGCTCCGTCATCGGCCGCAACCCCGCCCAAACCGCGTACGAGAAGTAGTCTGCCGTGGAGAGATAACTGCAGCGGCGGAACGGCAGACGGGCGGTGTACACCGGCGGCTTGACATACTTCGAACGGGGATCCGCCATCGCATCGGCTAGAAACGCATGATCACCGTCCATCGTCTCGGACGCGTCCGGCTTCCCGGCCATGGTCTCCAACTTCGGAGCGGTGGCCGGCGCTTCCGCCGAAGAATGGATCGTGAATCCATCCAGTTCCCGCACAACAAAAGACGAGTGACCGGCGATCCCTGGCATCGTGATCTCTTCCATGTCGCCCATACCGCCCTCGGGGTCCCAGCTGTCGCCGCTGATGAAGGCGCGGGTGGCGGCGACATCGGGCGGAAGCGAATTCAGAAAATCGGCGTACTGACCCTGTGTCGTCGGGTATTTCATACAATAGAAACCCTCGTAGCCGGTTGGATATTCGTCGTTCAGCGTGCCGGGCGTTCCGATGGACGTGCCGCCGGCCATTCGTTCCGCGTAAGTAAGTGTGCCCCAGAGTTGGCCGGCGACCGGGCCCAATCGCCGCGCGCGGGTTCCGTCGGCCACAGGTTTGTTCCACTCGGCATCGACCAAGAACGGAATCGTCGGGCCTCCGCGCCATGCGCCATCGGTCAGATTTCCGAGCGGATATCCATCAGCCGATTTAGCAACGGGCACTGTTGGTCCGTCCGTAAATGGAGGAAAGCCCGGATCGGCGCCGCATCCGACTCGGAACGGCCCTTCGGGCACATAGATCATCGCCACCACATGCGCCTTGATCGCGGCCTGGGTCGGGTCCACTTTGTCGGTTCCGTGCAACCACCGCAGTTTTACACCCTTGAAGTTGTTCGCGCCATGCCCGATCGCAGCGCGGTGAATATAGACCCCGAGTCCGCGGTCCCCCCCGATCGTCACGCCGACGGTGTTGGTCGCCCCGGCGGGCATCACGTGATGTGAGCCATCGGTGTCAAGAGACGCATGTTGCCAGTGGTTCCGTTCGATGCTCTCCTTGGAATCCTTATTGGGCAGGAACTTCAGAAACACCCAGGCGGCATCCCAGTTCTCGACTTCGATATCCTTGCCCGTGCAACTCGTTGCGGCTGGCTCGACCCACTTTGCCCGCCAGGACCATGACCACGACAGGTCAAACGTCACATAACTGTAGTCCTTCGTCGCGGCCTCCCATTTCACGTTCGTGACCGCCAGGTCATAGGTCGGCGCGCCCTTGAACCGAGCGGCGGCATCGTCGTCGGCCGCGAGGCACGATGCGCCCAGCCACAACACCAACCCCGTCGTCAGTCTCACTACCCCGCGTGCGATTGGACTCCTGCCCCCCGTTGGATCATTCATCTCTCTCATCCTTTCCCTGTGTCGGACGGATCTGACCGAACCATCCCCCCTTCGTGGCTTTGCGGCCTTCTGTTCAATATTCTTTTCGCTCCAAATCCTTCCCTCAATTCGATTGATTCAATTCGTAAGGGACTACGCTAAAGGATTCTTCGCCTTCCTTCAGGGAGCCGTGCGCACGGCGCGGAACTTGCGAAAGTCGACCCGCTCCTTGTCCACCCGTACGGCATTGAAACGGTCGGACACGCGCGCGCGATTCCATTCCGGATAGGTCGTACATCGCATGCCTGATCCGATTCCATCGTCCTGTGGCCAATCCGCCGGCAGGGCCACCGATCCAAGGCCATGAGAGCCTTTGAACTTGCGTCCCGTCGCATTGCCGACTGTCACCACGCATTCGCTCATCGTGTCCCAGCCTTTGCCCGCTTCCCAAAGCCAGACTTGGAAGGCAGAGACACCCCAATAGGATGGGCCGGCTTCTTCCGGAATGGGAGGGCGGGGCCCCCGCACAATCTTCTCCATTTCCAGTTCCGTCATCGGGCGCAGCCCCGCCCAAGCCATGTACGCCGCCATGTCCGCCCAGAGGAGCCGTCGTAAACCCGCCCCATTCCGAGCGCCACCCGCGTGCCACGTGTACACATAATTCGGGGACACACCCGAACGCTCGATGCTCTTGATCTCCGGACTCCAGCGGGCATCCGCCTGTGCCGGAGTCAACGTTTCCAGGAACTCGGCATAGCGCCGGGGCGTGAGGTGCTGCTTCATACAGTAAAAGGCCCGATAACCGTTGGGGAAAGCGGCAGGAATCTCGCCGCCGTCCTCCGGTTGGACGCTCTGCGCCCAGAGCTTGCCCGGCTGACGTCCGGTCGGGATCGCGTCAGCGCTCTTCACGCGGTACGGTGGATTACTCAAGCCATCCTCCGTATAGGCGTAGAACACACCTGTCTCTGTGCCGCCGGTGCCCAGGTAGAACGGCCCTTCAGCCACGTAGACCATTTCGAGGCCAAACGCCCGGATCTGCGCCCGCTGAATATCAGGGATATCCGGGATGCTCGTCAGGTCCAGAATCGCCGTAACGCCTCGGGCCTCGGCCCGACCTGCACCGTTCTTTGCCCGCCGCAGAAACAGACCCGTGAACCCGCCTGCCCCGAGCCCCGTCGAGGGATCATTGCCACGCGGCACAAGAAACTCCAACTGTGTCTCAACGCGCTCACGCGCAAAGAAGTCGAGACTGCGCTCCATGTCGCCCGACTTGCCGAAATCCGCCCGTCCCAGAAGATACCACGGCAGGAAACCGTCATTACTCGGCTGGGCAGACGGGGGTGTCGCCTGACCATAGCCTTTTGGGTTCAGCACCCGGTCGGCAGCCAGGCGGACGTGGCGCCATTCCGCCTGGGGATCATTGGCCCGAACCTTGAAAAAGACCCACGCCGCGTCGTGGTTGACCTCGTGGCGCCAGGAGCCATCCCAGGTAATGTCGAAACGAATCGTTGCGGTCTTGGCGTCACGCGCAACAACCGTCAGGTTCGTGAATCGCACTTCCGGGTCAAAGTGTCCCTCTGCGTGCACAGGCGAGACCGGAAAGGCCAGTTTGGAGGCCAGCAGCGCGCAAGCGATCCGGGCATAGGCAACGAACAAACGTTTGCCAGGCAATAGATTCATAACTTTTTTCCTTTCTCCGCCAGTAACCCTCTGCTGGTTACTCCGGCTTGGTCACATCCAACACCAAATCATCCATAAGTTTGCCATCCTTGGCATCGCGAAACAGAACAAAGACGTTCGCCAGATTTTCGGGCTTGTCCCCATTCGCGCGACATTGAACCAGCATCGTGTTTCCGCCCTTGCGCAGGCGGAAGGTCTTCCCCTGAACGAAGTCGGAGGACTTTCGGCGTTCCTGCGCTTCGAGATGCGTATCGTACACGACATCGCCGTTGACCCAGACACGTCCGACAAAGGGCTTCGATCCAGGCGGCATGCCAAAGTCTTTACTCGCCAGCACCTTGTTGTCCAGCCAGGTCCATCCGACGGTTTCGCTCCCCACTTGAATGACCGCATCACGGTCAGCGGGCGCTGTGATGCGCGTCGCGGCGAGGACAATCGTATTCGCATCCGGCAACGGGTTGAGCTTCCCAAGCCACAGGCTGGCGCCATTTATGACCTGCTCCCAACGCTCGGGCAGTTTGCCGGACTGGAACACGTCGGCCGGTGCCGCCGCCCAGGCCGGATCATCGGATGCGGATTTTTTCTCGGGCTTCTTCATTCCGGAATTGCCCAACAATGCGTCCAGATCGTCTCCACCCCCCGGCGTCTGTGATTCATCGTTCACATCCATCGACGGACCTTTCTTCGGAAGTTGGCGTCGCCCGACCCACCACCGCGATTGAGCCCGAAGCTCTGCGGCCGTGTCGCCAGCCTGGGGAGCGCCACTGCCGACAGTAACCTGATAGCGGATCGAATAGACACCCGGGGAGACCGCCTGGCCTGGTACGGTCAAGGTTGTGCTGGCCAAGCCGCCAGGCGGGATATCGATGCGCCGATTCGTCTCGGACATCACCATACCTTGCGGCGGTTGGATCTCGATGGTCGCGGGGTGAGCGCGGTCGGTGGCATTGGTGATCAACAGCGGCACCGCGCCACCGGTGATCACACCGACAACAGGCGGCGCCGGTGTCAACAGGGGATCTGGCAATGGCAGCCGAACCCTCTGCTCGGCCAGCACGTTGCCATCGGGCGTCTGGATCCGGCAAGACACCATCTGAACCTTGCGGATCGATCGCGCGGTCTGGCGCGTCAGCACGGTCAGTATCCGGAACGACGTACTGCTATCAGGCGCGGCTGTGAAAGCGCGCGATGCGGGTCCTTCCGGGAAACACGCGTCGGGCAGCGGCGACGCCAGTTCGACCTTCAGCGCCTTGCTTTCGGCATTGCGGAACTGTCCGGCGAGATAGAAAACGATGATGTCGGCGTTGCGCAGATCGGGCAGTGGATCCAGCTCAAGCTGGCTGTTGCTGAGCGGTTCTTTCTCTTTCTTTGCTGCCGTGGGCGCCAAGGCCGGCGCCGTACGCGCACCACGCCAGCCTTCGAAGTCATTGCTCGGAAGTGAGACGGCTTGATCGAGTATCGCGCGGCTCGTCGAGGTTTTGGAGCGGTAGGATGTGCGCGCCTGAGAGGCTTGATTGCCGAAGCAGGCGCCGCGCAGCATGATTCCATTCCCTTCCGGCGGAGGCCAGTCGGCCGGCGCCTTCGTCACACCTCGCCCGTGCGTACCCGCGAAGCGGCGTCCGATGGCATCGCCCACCGAAACCGTCTGCTGGAATGGTCCACCGAGGTTCAGCAGCCGAATGCCCCAATATCCCGGACCGACCTCATCCGGGTTGGGTTGGCCTGGGCCGCGACAGGCTTTCTCATATTCCAGTTCCGACATCGGCCGCAATCCCGCCCAAGCCCCGAACGCCGCGCCCTGCCACCAAGTCAACCCCACCCCTTTGGAGGGAGAGTATTTAAGGCAGACAGGCCAATCTCCCCCGTGGAAGGCATGTGCATCCGACTGAACCTCGGACTGCATTTCGAGAAATCCGGCGAACTGGCCTTGTTTGAGCGGGAATTTCATGCAGTAGAAAGCCTCGTAGCCAGTGGGGAACGCAGCCGGAATTTCGCCCGCATCTGTCGCGTCCGGCGTGACGCCCAAGGCCCAGAGCCGACCTTCCTGCGGACCGGTCGGGATGGCTCCGCTGTCCATAACTTGATACGGCCGTGTGTTCTGGCTGCCGTCGGTATATTGGTAGAACCGATTAGGCTCTGTCCCGCCCGATCCCAGATAGAACGATCCCTCCGCCACATAGACCATTTCGATGCCGAAGGGTTGAATAGCGGTGTTCGGTGCCTGCGCATCGCACACGACCGTGACGCCCTTCGCCGATAGTGGCCCCGTGCCCGGCGCGGTGCGGCGCAGAAACACACCGGTGAAACCGTCCGGGCCGTCGGGCACAACGAATTCCAGCTTGGTTCCCGTCTCCTGGCCGTAGCCTGCGGGATTCAAAACCTGATCGGCGGCCAGCCTGACGTGATGCCAGTTCGTCGCGCCTTCACTGCGTGCCTTGAAGAACACCCAGGCGGCGTCATGATTGGTCGCGTTCCGCCACGATTCGTCCCAGGTAATGTCGAATCGGACCGTCGTTGTTTTGGCATCGCCTCGCTCAACCGCCACATTGTCGATGCGGAGCGCTTGATGGAACAACGTCTGCACCAGGCGCTTGAATTCGTCACGGCTCTCGGCGGGGGTGCTTGGCCTGGCAGTGCGCACACATCGAAAGCCCATGAATGATTTGTCTTTCAGTGATCCACGATCCGATACGCGCAAACAGGTTGGTGGGGACCACCAGCCGAAAACACCACATCCGCGAAGCAGAAAACTCGTCTCCCGAAGACGCCAGGCTGAATGCGTGATCGGGATGCCGTCACCATGCGTGCCCGGGAATTGACGCCCCAGTGGATTGCCGATCGTAACCGTTGGCTCAAACAGGTTTCCCGTTAACTCCATGATTCCCCAGTAGGAGGCACCCGCTCGGACCCGATCACTGTCCGGCGTGGCAAAAATTCCGCACCGTAGCGGCCGATTGATCTCGTTGATGGCATGGGAAACTTCTTTTCCGTTGTGCACGCTGCGCATGGTCGTCCCTGCCCAGGCGGCATTGCCGCGTTCCGCGTCGGGGCCGTTGGCGCCTTCCCAGACAACCCTTTCATTGGGCGTATAAGGGTCAACCACGGCATATCCGTCTTGAGGTGGCAGGGGCGCATTCGACCCGGCAAGCTTGTCCGTACCCCAGGCATATTCGCCGGGCACGGGCTTGAGCGGTCCGCGGCAGGCCTTCTCATATTCCAGTTCCGTCATAGGACGCAGCCCCGCCCAGGCGGCATACCGTGCGCCATCCAGATAACTGAATCCGTCGCAGGCCAGGTAGGGCGCGTCCGTGTCGTAAAGCGCCGGGGTTCCGGCAACGGCGACCTTGATCCCGTGATGGCCAGAGCCCATGGCCCCCATCACGGCCGCTTGCTGTTTGCTGCTCAGTGTGTTGAGAAAGGCCGTGAATTCGCCCTGCGAGATTTCATATCTCATGCAGTAGAAAGCGGCAAATCCCTTGGGAAACCCGGACGGGAGTTGCCGTCCCAGAATGCTGCTAAAGTCGTCAGCCCCGCGAATGCCGTCGCGGTTGCCAAGATACTTTGGATTCGCTCCGCCCAGCGTGAGCGCGGCTTCGCTTTCGATTCGGAACGGTTCGGTTCCGTTGCCGGCCGATAACTGGGCGGCAACAATGGGTAACTGTTTTTTGGGGTACCCGCTAGCCGACAAATTCTCTTTCGCGGGAGGCTCCTTCTTCTTGGCCGACGGGTCGGCTTTCGGTGCAGGTTCCGACGCGCTCATTTCGTCGTCCTCGGGCGCATCTAACTCCGCCACGAGTTGGCTCTCATCGTTGGTTGCGACCACACCGTCGCCCACCCAGAAGGCCCCCTCCGGAACATAGACCATCGGAATGGCGAAAAGCGCGATCTCAATCCCATCGCTGGCGCTCTGTTTCGTCGCCGTCCCAGCTAGCGCGACATTCAACGCCTTCTCGAGATCGGGATCTCCCGCCGTGACACCCCCGCCGAAACTGGGGCCGCGCCCCCCCTTGACCTCCTGCGGGCGGGCCTTGCCCGCCGCAGCCACGGTCACCTTGTCGAGGCTGGTGACTCCATCCGCGCCGTGCAACCAGCGCAGGGTGACGCCTTTCCAGTTGTTCGGCCCGCTGCCGGGCGCATCACGATAAACAAAGACCCCGAGGCCACGCTGGCCGTCGTCGGTCGTGCCAACATCCAACCTGGCACCCGCAGGAACACCATGATGGGCGGCGTTCGTCGAGAGCGTCGCGTGCGACCACCCGTCAGCGCCAGGCTTGTGAAACTTGACGAACACCCAGGCTGCGTCCCAGTTTTCAAATTTTGCCGGACCTTTGCCGCCAAGCCTCGCATCCGGTTCGTCCCACACCGCTCGCCACGAGTGGTCCCAGGCGATGTCGAAAGCGATCATGCCGGAGCCTTTTTCGCCCGTCGGCTTGCTGATCACACTGCTGATCCGGATGGGGTCAGCCTTGCCTGTGCCTTGAAACCGAGCGTCGGCAAAGCCTGCTTGGCCGACAGCGGGAGCCGTGGCCAACGCAAGTGCTCCGAATGCCAAGAGCAAGCCGCTGGACCGCTCCAGTTGCCGCGTGGACGATAGTTTCTTCATCGCATCTCCTTAACGATTCATGCGGGACATTGTTTCATTTTCGGGCTCTTTGTGCAAGGACCTTTGCAGACTCTGAATTCCAGGTTGACAAGCGGCGCCCGGATTCGGTAGGCTTGCGGTCTCGTTCGTTTTCCGTCTTTTGTTCTTTTGAGTCCGCGTTAGGGAAGGATGTGGGATCGTGACCGTCATGGAGCCATTGCTGGCATTGCAGGAGATTGATGGGCGCATTCGGGCTTTGCAGCAGGAGATTCAAGATCTGCCCGAGCGCAAAGAGCAGGAGAAGTCCCGTCTGAAGGGGGCGCTGGGCGTCCTCGCAGCCGCCCAGTCCAATCTGAAGATTACGCAGCTCACCCTAAACGCCGCCGAGGGCGAGGTGACCAACCGCAAGGAGCGGCTGGAGAAACTGCGACAGCAGCAGCAAGCGCTGAAGACCAACCGGGATTTCCAAGCCATGACCCACGAAATCACGCGGGCGATGGAGGAGGTTGAGCAGTGCGAGGCGCGGCAAATCGCCCTGATGGATGAGGTCACGCCGGCTGCGGCCCGTGTGGCGGAGGCACAGGCGAAACTCAGCGACGAGACGGAGATCGTGAACCGTTATCTGCAGGAGCTGGACCGGCGCATGGCCGACGGGCAGACGGAGTTGAGCCGGTGTCTGGCCGAACGGACCGACGCTTTGAAGGCGGTGACATCGCAACAGGCGCTGCTGGCCTACACCCGTCTGCTGCCGAAGCGCTGGCCGGTGCTCGTCCCGCTTGAGGGCGGCACGGTCTGCGGCGGCTGCCATCTGACTCAGCCCCCGCAAATGGCGCATCTCGTTCGGCGTAACGCGGGCATTGTGTCCTGCCAAACGTGCGGGAGGATTTTGTATTCGGCCGATTGACTCTGACAGGTTCGCAGGAGGTGACCGACCGCCCGCGCGCGGGAGACCGCTGCACGGGAGGAAAGTCCGGACTCCAGAGGGCGGGATGCCCCGTGGTTAACGCGGGGAAGGCGCTGCCATATCGGCGCCGATGGAAAGTGCCACAGAGACATACCGCCGACGGCTTCGGCCGTCGGTAAGGGTGAAAAGGCGGTGTAAGAGACCACCGGGCGGTTGCGTAAGCGCCGTCGCCAGGCAAACCCCATCCGGAGCAAGACCAAATAGGGAGTTTCAGGCGCTGCCCGCGCCGCCCGGCTTCGGCCGGAAGACTCCGGGTTGGTCGCATAGTCGAATGGTCGGGTGGACGCCGCAAGGTATCCAACAGAATCCGGCTTATGATCCTCCTGCGGGCCTGTCACTTTAGCGCATGGTGATTGTGCTGTCACATCGTTCGCCGGGACGGCTGCCGGTGACGGTGAGAAGCACCCGGATACTCTGTGCATCGGCGGGGATCGTGAGCGGTGTGCCGGTCTGGCCCTGCACCCAGAAGATCCGGCGCATACCGGTCGCGGCATCACAAACGATTTGGATGGTCATGTCGCGGTACAGGATGGACTGGGTGAACACCTGCGGGCGTGCCTTGCCGCATTGAACGATGATCTGCACGGCAGGACCGGTGTCCCTGCTGGGTGCCAGAGCCTTGGAGGTGATCTGGAACGTCGCCTCCAACTGTTTGGCCGACGGGACCAACCAGCGAATCGCCTTGCCCATCCACACGAGATCACGCATATCGACGGACCGCTGGGCGACCACGCGCACCCCATCGGCTCGGATCTGGCCGAGTTCCTTGTCAAACGTGAGCGACAGTTCGTCGGGCAGGTCGGGATGGTCAAAAAGCGATCCCTCCTGAGCGTAGCTGGCGACTTTATCGAGCGTCCACGTGCGCCAGGGGGCTTCGGCCCGCGCGCCGGATGTTTCCTCAGCCGGACCGCCCTGCATGGGCGGCACCCGTCCCAACCGTTCAAGCGCGCGGCTTTCGATCGCGACGAACAGCTGATTCTCGGCCAGCATCTTGCGCCAGTAATCGGCCTCCTTTTTGACGAGCACCGCATCGGAGATGCGGTTGCGGATCGTCAGATCTTTGATGATCGCATCGAGCCGTGCGGTGAGCCGCGCGGTGAGATCGGCAAGCTGCTTGTTTCGAAGTTCGGCCTGGTCCACTCGGCTCTTCAGATAGGCGTCCTGCAACTGGCGGAGCACCGCAGGCGTTTTGACCAGCGCGGATTCGGGCATCTCGGGAACCAGTTCAAACGGATCGGCGTCGCCCGTGATGGCCTTGATGAACCGATCCGTCTCATCCCTGATGGCCAGAATGCCTTCCAGATCACCGGCGTCCTGCAACCTGCGTCTGACCACCGCGAGCTGGTTCGTGTAATTACGCGGCGGAGCGGCCACCATTTCCTCGTGCTGGCTTTGGATCTTGGCGCACTCGGCATCAAACACCGCCAGCGCTTGGACGACTTCGGGGTGCGTTCCGTTCTGGGCGGCTGCGGACACAGCCAGCGCAAGTGCAGCGCACAGCGCCCCACACCCGGTCAAGGCCGCACGAACTGGTTGAAGAATAGTCATAATGGGCATGCTCTCGTAAAAAAACGTCAGAAAATTATCACAAGCGGCGGACGGATTCAACCTAAAACCGACACCCCTTGCAATCGCTTTCCCTCGACCGCAGGCTCGCCTCTTTTTCCTATGCTTGCAATTCTCACCCAGTCGCGATATCCTCAATCCCGAAAAACGGTGGAGTCGTGATCATGATGTCTTGTGTCTTTGTGACTTTTCCTGCTTGAAAAATACACATACGGAGCCGATATGCCTTCGGTCTTGATAGTTGACGACGAACCGCGGATTCTGACGTTGCTCAGCAGCCTGCTCAAAACGAACGCGATCGAGTCCGTCTCGGCGCGGGACGGCACGCAAGCGCTGAAAGCCCTCACCGAGCAGACGTTTGACTGCATCGTTTCCGATATCCGCATGTCGCCCATGGATGGCATGGAGTTGTTCCGCAAAGTGTGCGTCGCGAACCCGGATATCCCTTTTGTCATGCTGACGGCGTACGGCACGGTTGAGAGCGCCATCGAGGCCATGCGTCTGGGGGCCTTTGATTATCTCACCAAGCCCTTCAAGATCGACGACTTCCTCACGGTGATCCGTCGCGCCATCGCGTACAAAAGCGTCGTCGGCAATCAGGCGCAGGTGCCGATCACCGCCGAGCAAACCCGGTTCGAACATGTCATCGCGGAAAGCGATCCGATGAAGAAAGCCTGTGAGGTGGTGAGGCGCGTGGCCCCCACCGACGCCACCGTCCTGATCGAGGGAGAAAGCGGCACCGGCAAAGAGGTCATCGCGCGCGCGCTACACGAGAACAGCCTGCGCAAAGACAAGCCATTCATTGCCGTCAACTGCGCCGCCATCCCCGAGAATCTGATGGAGTCGGAAATGTTCGGCCACATCCGCGGCTCATTCACCGGCGCGACCACCGATAAGATGGGGCTCTTCGAGGCCGCAAACGGCGGCACCCTCTTTCTGGATGAGGTCACGTCCCTGCCGTTGGCGCTGCAGGGCAAGCTCCTCCGCGTCCTGCAGGAGCAGGAGATCCGGCGTGTCGGCGCCACCGCATCCATGAAAGTCGACGTGCGGGTGCTCGCCGCCTCAAACGCGAAACTCGAGGAGAAGGTCAAGAAAAACGCCTTCCGGCAGGATCTGTACTACCGCATCGCCGTCATCACCATTGACCTCCCTCCGCTTCGCGAGCGGATCGCGGACATCCTCCCGCTCGCGCGGCATTTCCTCTCCTGCGAGACCATCCGGGGCCGCGGCGAACACCGCCTCTCCCGGGAGGCGGCCGACATTCTGATCCGGCATGTGTGGCCGGGCAATGTCCGAGAACTCGAGAACGCCATCCGCCACGCCGTCACGTTTGCCGATGGCGACGAGATCACCCAAGACCTCCTGCCGCCGCGGATCGTCTCCTCGGCCGCGAGCAACCCCACCCCGGCCATCGCCGCATCCGAGGTGGAAGCCGCCAGCGATTGTTACCGCAACCAATCGCTCCGCGCCTTCCTGCGTGAGAAGGAGAAGGAATACCTCGAACAGATTCTTTCCAAGTCCAACGGCAACAAGGAGAAAGCGGCCAAAGCCCTCAAGATCAGCCTCGCCACCCTCTATCGCAAACTCCCCGAAGGCGAAGCCAGCCCGTCGGTCGATGATCAGGAGTAAGAATCAATGGCGTACGAAGTGCTGGCCCGAAAGTGGCGTCCCGCGCAGTTTGACGATGTGGTGGGGCAGTCGCATGTGACCCGGACGCTGAAGAACGCGATCGAGAGCAACCGCGTGGCGCATGCGTATCTGTTCGTGGGGCCCCGCGGCATCGGCAAGACCACCCTCTCGCGCATTTTCGCCAAAGCGCTCAACTGCCTGGCGTCGGACAGGCCCACCATCACTCCGTGCGGCGTCTGTGACCTGTGCCGCGAGATCGCGACGGGAAATTCGTTTGACGTGCTGGAAATCGACGGCGCGTCGAACAACGGGGTCGATCAGGTGCGCGACCTGCGCGATCAGGTGCAGTTCGCCCCCGCCAGGGGCCGCTTCCGCATCATCATCATCGACGAAGTTCACATGCTGTCGGCCTCCGCGTTCAACGCGCTGCTCAAGACGCTCGAGGAGCCGCCGCCGCACGTCAAGTTCATCTTCGCCACCACCGAGGGCGACAAGATCCCGCCGACGATCATCTCGCGCTGCCAGCGCTTCGACCTGCGCCGCATCCACACCGCGCTCATCGTCGAACGGTTGCGCATGATCTGCGAACAGGAGCATGTGGCGATCACCGACGACGCCCTGCTGGCCGTGGCCCGCGGTGCGGACGGCGGCATGCGCGACGCCCAGTCCGCCCTGGACCAGTTGATCTCATTCAAGGGCGATACGCTCACGGAGGACGACGTCCTCGCCGTTTTCGGCCTCGTATCGCGCCGGTCGCTCGAAACGCTCGCCGGCCACATCCTCACCGGCGGCCTGGCCGACATCCTCCGGCTGGTCGCCCTGTTCGATAGCGCCGGCAAGGACCTGCGGCGGCTCGTCGCCGAGTTGCTCGACCATTTCCGCAACCTCCTCGTGTTCCAGCATGTCGGCGCCGATGCGGGGAGCCTCGACGCCACCCCGGAGCAGATTCACACGCTGGCCCTGCAAGCCGAGACGTCCGACCCGGCGCGCGTGTTGAGGGTGGCCGAGATGCTCGCCGAAACCGAAGGCCGACTGCGCCATGCGCTGAACGTACGCACCCTGCTCGAGACCGCCCTGATCCGCTGCGCGCGCGCCAGTACAACCGTCACCCTGGAGGACGTGATCAAGCGACTGAACGCGATCCGGAGCGCCGAGCCGCCGCCCGCCGCCCCGGCGGCGCCCGAGCGGAATCCGGCGGCGCGGCGGCAGCAGGTTTTCGACGATCCGGCGGTCAAGCGGGCGATGGAGCTCTTTGACGGAGACGTGGTCGGCATCGAGGAGTGAGGCGGGGCGTGATGCAAGGCGTGAAGAAGAACCGGCTCGACGCCATCGTCGTGGCGCGCGGCCTCGCCGCGAGCCGCGAACAGGCGCAGCGGCTCATCCTCGCGGGCGCCGTGCGGGTCAACGGTCAGGTCGCCGCCAAGGCGGGGCACACCTTCGATGACGATGCCGTGATCGAGCGGACCGCGCAGCCGCGCTTTGTCAGCCGCGGCGGCGATAAGCTCGAGGGCGCCTTCGCCGCCTTCCCGATCACCGTCGCGGGACTCGACTGCGTGGACGTCGGCGCCTCCACGGGCGGCTTCACCGACTGTCTCCTGCAGCATGGCGCGGCGCGGGTCGTGGCGGTGGACGTGGGACGGGCGCAGTTGCACGGACGGCTGCGGCAGGATCCGCGGGTCACCGTGATCGAGGGGTTGAACGCGCGTTATCTCACGCCGGCGCATCTCCCGTTTGTGCCGCAGTTCGGTGTGACCGATGTCTCGTTCATCTCGCTGCGGCTGATCCTGCCGCCGCTGGCCGCCGCGCTGGCGCCGGGCAGCGGGCTGATCTCGCTGATCAAGCCGCAGTTCGAGGCCGGGCGCGGCCAAGCCCCCAAAGGCGTCGTACGCGACCCGACGGTGCGCGAGGCGGTCGTGGCCGCGATTCGCGCCTTCGGTACGGGCGTGATCGGACTGGAATGGCTGGGGGTCGAGACGTCGCCGCTGCTCGGCCCCGAGGGCAATGTGGGGGTTATGGCCTATTGGCGGACACCGGGAAGAAAACAACGGGAGGCGAACGCATGAAACGGGTCGGCGTGATGGTCAATTGTCGCAAGGCGCATGCCGCAGAAGCCGTGCGTCTGGTCGCAGCCGAGGCCGCTGCGGCCGGGCTGGAACTGCTGGCCGACAGCCGGGCCGCCGTCGTCGCCGGCGCGGTGCCGCTGTGCCCGCTCGCGGACTTCCAGACGCGCGTCGAAGCGGTGCTCGTTCTGGGCGGGGATGGCACGGTGCTCGAGGCCGCTCGCCAGTTTCAAGGCCAGGATCTGCCGCTCATGGGACTGAACATCGGGTCGCTCGGCTATCTCACCTGTGTCGGCGACGCCCAGTTCGGCGAGGCGGTTCGTGCCCTGCGACACGATGCCGTCACCCGTGATCGGCGCTCGACCCTCGCCGGCCGGATTGCTCGGACGGGCCGGGACGGGGAGGAGCTGGCAGATGCCCTCAATGAAGTCGTGATCAGCCGCGGCGCGGCGGGCCGGCTGATCTGGCTCGATCTGGAACTCGACGGCGAAGCGGTGATGACGACGGCCTGCGACGGCCTCGTGGTCTCCACGCCCACGGGCAGCACTGCCTATGCGCTGGCGACGGGCGGGCCGATCCTCCTCCCCGCGACACCCGCGCTGGAGATCGCCGTGATTTGCCCCCACTCCCTCTCCTTCCGGCCGCTGGTGGTGCCCGACTCGACGACCGTGGCGATCCGCCTGGCGCGGGCCTCCGCCGCCGCTCCGGTGGTCTCGGTGGACGGTCAGGACGACATCCCGCTCGCCTTCGGCGACCGGGTCGAACTGCGGCGCAGCCCGCGCGGCGTGACCCTCCTCCATCTCCCCGGTTACAACCCCTGCTCCGTGATGAACCGCAAACTCGGCTGGGGCGGCCGGTGATCCGGGAGGCGGGAGGCGCAGCGCTCACGCCTTCAGTCCGGGCAGAAACTGCAGCGCATCCTGGACGGGGCGGAAGCTCCGACGGTGCTGGGGACAGGGACCGTGGCGGAAGAGCGCCGCGATATGGTCGCGCACGCCATACCCCTTGTTCGAGTCAAACCCGTACGCCGGATAACGCGCCGCCAATTCTTCCATATGCCGGTCACGCAGCACCTTGGCGACCACGCTGGCGGCGGCGATGAGAAAGCTTTTGGCATCGCCCCTGACAATCGCGGTGGATGGGCAGGGAAGTCCCGAAACCGGCAGGCCATCGACCAACACGTGGCCGGCCAGCAGCGGCAGCGCCGCCACGGCGCGGCGCATCGCCAAGTGGGTCGCGCCCAAGATGTTGAGGTCGTCGATCTCGGCAGGGCTGCACCAGCCGACGCCGATTTGGATGTCGGGAGCGCACGTCAGGAGGTCGTAGAATGCGGCGCGACGGGCGGGGGTGAGCTGTTTGCTATCCGTCAGACCGGCGAGCGGTCCCGCATAGGCGCGTTCGGCCGTAAGCGGCGCCATCGTCACGGCGCCCGCCACGACCGGGCCCGCCAGCGGCCCCCGGCCGGCCTCGTCCACGCCGGCGAGCACCTGGTCGGGAAACCTCCGCCACCAAACCCGTTCCTCGGCCAGCAAATCAATGGGAATGCGGAGCATACCCGGCCTGTCGCGATCACGCTGTCCGGCTCACGCCTGGCGCAGGCGGGCCTTTTTGCCGGTCAATTCGCGCAGATAATAGAGCTTCGCCCGGCGGATCTTGGACGAACGCTCGATCTCGATCTTTTCGATAAAAGGCGAGTTCACGGGAAAGACCTTCTCGACGCCGACGCCAAAGGAGATGCGGCGCACCGTGAACGTCGCCGTGGCGGCCTTGCCGCCGTCGCAAGCGATCACCGTTCCAGCGAAGACCTGCACGCGTTCCTTGTCTCCTTCTTTGATCTTAACGTGTACGCGCACGCTGTCGCCGATTTTATACGACAGCGGATCCTGCTTCATGGACTCTTTGTTGATCGTGTCAATCGCGTTCGCAATCATCGTGTTTCTCCTCGTTCTGCAAATCCGTTTTTATCCGTTCGTTGTCGCCGGCCGCGCGGCCAGTAAATCCGGCCTGCGCGCCGCCGTCCGTTCAAGCGCCTCACGCCGCCGCCAAGCTGCGATCGTGCCATGGTCGCCGCTCAGCAGCACATCCGGCACCCGCAGCCCCCGGTATTCAGGCGGGCGGGTGTACTGCGGATGTTCGAGCCGATTCTCCGTGAAGGACTCGTCCTGCGTCGCCTGAGGTCCGCCGCCCAGCACGCCGGGCAGCAGCCGCACCACCGCGTCAATCACCACCGCCGCCGGCAGCGCGCCGTTCGTCAGCACATAATCGCCGATCGACAGCTCATCCGTCACGCACGCCTCGCGCACCCGCTCATCCACCCCCTCATAGTGGCCGCAGATGAACACCAGGTGCGTTTCGTGCGCCAGCCGCCGCGCCTCGCCCTGATCGAACCGGCGTCCCGAGGGGGACATCAGGATCACCCGCGAGGCCGGAGTCCGCACCGCATCCACCGCCTTCATCACGGGCTCGGGCTTCAGAATCATCCCGGGCCCCCCGCCGTATGGCCGGTCATCCACCGTCCGGCGCACATCCTGCGAATAGTCCCGCAGGTCAATGGTCCGCAGTTCCACCGCCTTGAAATTCACCGCCCGCTTGATCATGCTTTCCGCGAAGAAGCCGGCCAGCATGCCTGGGAACACGGTGATCACATCAATGCGCAGGGGGGTTGCCATGGGGGTCCGATCCCCGCCCGCCGGGGCGTTCAAGCCTGAACGGCGGCGCGTTTGCCGCGACGCACCAGATTGGCGACGGTTTCGCTCATCTGGGCGCCCTGGCTCCGCCAATAGTCAATGCGTTCCTGATCCAGCTTGTAGTTCTCTCCCTCGAGCTTGGGGTCATACCACCCCAGCATCTCAAGGAACTTCCCGTCGCGCGGCGAACGCCCGTCCGCCGCCACGACGCGATACGACACACAGTTGTTGCAACCTGTCCTGCGAAGTCTGATTTTGACTGCCATTGCTCCTCCATGAAACCCGTACTATAGCATCCCCGCCGTCGGCTGGCAAGCGCAATTCTGACCCCATTCTGACCTTCCGTATTTCCTGTTGACTCATCTGCTATTCGCGAATATCGTATGGGCGAGAATGGGTCAGGGGAATACGCGTGAAAAGGCTTCATCTACACGTATTTGGCCGGGTGCAGGGGGTGGGGTTTCGCTTCACCTGCTGCCGCCAGGCGCGTGCGCTGGGGTTGTCCGGCTGGGTGCGCAACCTTCCTGACGACAGCGTGGAGATCGTCGCGGAGGGTTCCCCCGCCGCTCTCAAAGCCCTCAGCGACTGGTGCCACCGGGGTCCGACCTTTGCCGAAGTCGAACGCATCACCGAGACTCCCGAACCCGCGCTTGGGGACATGACTGCGTTCGAAATCAAAGACCTGCTCTTTTGATAGCCACCCCCCTGTTGCCGGGGAAGAAAGGCCATGAGAATGGCCTTTTTGAAGCTGGTGCACCCGGAGGGACTTGAACCCCCACGCCTCTCGGCATAAGAACCTGAATCTTACGTGTCTGCCAATTTCACCACGGGTGCGAACATTGCGCGGATAATGACAAAAAAACGGCCACCCGTCAATGTGAATTTGAATCGGTGAATCTGAATGGGCTCAACCGACGTCACGCGCCGACCGTCTGGACCCATCGGTCGAAGGCGTGGCCGGGCCCGTCGGCAAGCCGGTGTTTGAGGGCTACAAGGCGCGAACGACGGTGATCTCGGGATCGACCGACTCGCGGAGCGCCCGTTCAATGCCGTGCTTGAGCGTGGCGGCGGCGTGGGGGCAGCAGCCGCAGGCGCCGCGCAGCTTGAGGGTAACGGTCTTGCCCGCGATCGATACGAGTTCCAGATCGCCCCCATCGGCCTGCAACAGGCCGCGGAGTTCTTCGAGTTTTACTTGGATGGCTTGGTCCATGGCTGATCCTTTCATCACGTGAGCGGCGTCATGCGCTCATTCGAGCGCCCGTACTTAAACAGATTTTGCAGCGCTTGTCCACTTCCAACACTGTGGATTCGCAATGCTTGTTTCTGGACTTGCCCCGCGTGACGGTTTGTGATTACATGTGCCCAAGGGAATCAGGAACCGGAGCACACACCTCCTCAAAGGGCTGACGTATGCAGGATCCGGGAGCGGTTATCGAAGTGGATGAGACGGGCGAACCGATCACGCGGGTGGATCTGCAGCTCGAACGGGAGAAAATCCAGCTCGAGCGTGAGCGAATGGCGCTGGAGCGCGAGAAGCTGGTGACCGAGCGCGAACGGTGGAAGCTGGAGGATGGCTGGCGGCAGGCCAGCGAACGGGTCGTTAAGATCCGGATGGGCACGGTGTTCTTGATCGGCGCCTGCTGCATACTCCTCGGCTATGTGATGGGCGGCATCTGGCTGGCCTCGCAGCAGGAGCATCTGCGCGAGAAACGCGAGGCCGTTGCCGCTCACCGGCGGCAGGAGCTGGTCCGGGCGTTGAGGGCCGACACCAACAGCGCCAGCCGCGCGGAAACGCTGCTCCAGACGCTTCAGGGACGCGACGGATCGGGCGGCATCCTGCTGTTCCTGGACTGAGGGCGTACCATGAGCGCTTTCAAGGCCTACGACATCCGCGGGGTCTACGGCACCGACTTTGACGCAGAAACGGTCTACCGGATCGGACGCTGTCTGCCGGAGCTGCTGGGCGCGCGTCGGGTGTTGGTCGGGCGGGACGCGCGGCTGTCGTCGCCCGCCATGCGCGACGCCCTCGTCCGCGGCCTCACCGAGGCGGGATGCGCCGTCGATGATTTGGGGCTCAGCACCACGCCGATGGTCTATTATTTCACAGCCATCGACGGTTACGACGCCTCGGTGCAGATCACCGCGTCTCACAATCCGGCGGACTATAACGGTCTCAAAATCTCTCGGCGTGAGGCTGTCCCGGTGGGCTATGCCACCGGCCTGTGCGAGCTGGAGCGCCGGATTGGAGCGGCCGGTCTCCCGCCGCCGGCCGCGCAGCTTGGCGCGTACCGCCTGATCGACCGCACCGCCGCATTTCTTGCCTTCCTGCGGACCTGGCTGCCCGACCTTTCGGGGCTGCGGCTCGCGATCGATTGCTCCGACGGCATGGCGTCCCTGCTGGTCCATGAGCTGTTCGGCGACGGGACGGTCTATCTGAACGACACTCCCGACGGCCGGTTCCCTCACCATGCGCCCAATCCGCTGGAGATCGAGAACTGCGCGGCCCTCATGGCCGTGGTGAGGGCGCGCCACTGCGACGCGGGCGTGATTTTTGACGGCGACGCCGACCGGGTGATGTTTATCGACGAAACGGGCGCATTCATCCAGCCCGACCTGCTGATTCCGATCATCGCGCGCCGTTTTCTCCGCGCCGAGCCCGGGGCGCGGGTGATCCACGACATCCGCACCTCGCGCGGCGTGATCGAGGCGCTTTGCGCCGACGGCGCCGAGCCGGTGATCGGCAAAGTGGGCCACGCCTTCGCCAAGGTCCTGCTGCGCGCCTGTGGCGCGGTATGCGGCGGCGAACTGGCGGGCCACTACTACTTTCGCGATTTCTGCTGGTGCGACTCGGGCGAGCTGGCCGCGCTCATCGTCCTGGGCCAGTTGGCGGCGGCCCGCCGTTGCGGCGAAACCTTCAGCGACCTCATCGCCCCCATCCGGCGTTACGCCACGACCGGCGAGGTCAACTTCCGCGTCGAGCGGAAAGACGACGCCATCCGCGCCGTGCGCGCCGCCGCCGAGTCGCACGGCCCGCCAACCACGGTCTATGACTTCGACGGGCTGCGCCTGGAGTTCCCCGCGTGGTGGATCAGCGTTCGGCCCTCCAACACCGAGCCCTACCTGCGGCTGATCATCGAGGCCGCGACGCCCGAAATGCTCGCCACCCGCCGCGCGGAGCTGGAGGCGGCGCTCGGGCCGTTTCTGTTGTCCCGCGCGGCTCAGGTGTGACATACTACCCGGACTCTTTGCAAGGAGGCACGCTCATGTCTGTGACAACCGTTTGGGATGACCTGATTCCGGTGCCGCGCCGCGTCGAGGCGCAGGCTGGCGTGTTCGCCGGGAACGGCGGGGTGATCGCGCTCAGTGGCCCGGTCGCCGAACTGCTGCCCGCGCTCCAGGCGTTGGAGGCGGACTTCGGTCCGGCGTGGCACCCGGCTGTCAATCCGCCGTCGGCCGACGTCCAGCGCGCCGCCGTTCGGATTGAGTGTCAGCCGGGCAGGCATCCAGCGCAGGGGTACGCGCTGCACATCGGCGTCGACTCGGTCACGATCGACGCCTCCGACGCGGCAGGGCTGTTTTATGCGGCAATGGCGCTGCGTCAGATGCGGCGGCTCACGGGCGGGGCGCTGCCCGCCTGCCGCATCACCGACCATCCCGACTTCCCTGTGCGCGGCGTGATGCTCGACATCAGCCGTGACAAGGTGCCGACGATGGCGACGCTGTTTGCGCTGGTGGATCGCCTCGCGGAGTGGCGTATCAACCATCTGGAGCTCTACACCGAACACACGTTTGCCTATTCCGCCCATGCGGCGGTCTGGCAAGCCGCCAGCCCCATGACCGCCGAGGAAATCCGCAGTCTCGATGCCTATTGCAAAACGCGCTGCGTGGCACTGGTGCCCAACCAGAACTCGTTTGGCCATCTGGAACGGTGGCTCACGCATGATGCCTATCGTCCGCTGGCCGAGTGCCCGGACGGCGGCTTCCTGTTCCCGTGGTCCAAGACCCCGTGTCCGCACCCGTTCAGCCTGTGTCCAACCGACTCCGCGAGCGTGGCCTTCCTTCGCGGGCTCTACGCGGAGCTGCTGCCGCTGTTCACCGCGCCGCTGTTCAACGTCGGCTGTGACGAGACATGGGATGTCGGCTGCGGGCGGTCCCGTGATCAGGCGGCGCGCATCGGGCGCGGGCGGGTCTATTTCGACTTCCTGCTGGAAATCCACAAGCTGGTTTCGGCGCACGGGCGCACGATGACCTTCTGGGGCGACATCATCATCCATCATCCCGAGCTGGTGCCCGAGCTGCCGCGGGACGTCATCGCGCTGGAGTGGGGCTACGAGGCGGACCACCCCTATGCCGCGCATGGCGAGAAATTCGCGGCCGCAGGCATTCCGTTCTTCGTTTGTCCCGGCACCTCAGCGTGGAACAGTCTGGCGGGGCGCGTGACCAATGCCCGGGCGAATCTGGTGTCGGCGGCCGAGAACGGGCTCCGCCACGGCGCCTCGGGCTATCTGATCACCGACTGGGGGGACAACGGCCACTGGCAGACACTGCCCGTGAGCCTTCCGGGGTTCGTGACGGGCGCGGCGGTCTCGTGGTGTCTGGCCGCCAACCGGAACCTGAATCTGGCGGCCGTGCTCGACCGTCAGGTCTTTCAAGACGCCGCCGGCGCGCTCGGCCGGGTGACGCTCGACTTGGGCGATGCCTACCTGCGCTGCGGCCGGCAGCTCTCCAACAGCACCGAGCTGTTTCACATTCTCTGCAACGGACGCGACCGGCAGCCGGGGGCGGGTGTCACCGATGCCACCTTGGCGGTGGTGGCCGAAACGGCCGCCCGCGCCGCCGCCGCCGTCGAGCAGGCGCGGTGCGCGGCACCCGACGCGCACGCGATGGAAGAGGAGCTGCGCCAATCGGCGCATCTCGTGGCCCATGCCGCCTCGCGCGGCCGCGTTCTGCTTGCAGGCACGCTGACCGACGCATCCACGCGCACCGCACTGCGCCGCGACTGGGAGGCGCTCGTCGCCGGGCACAGCCGCGTGTGGCTCGGGCGCAACCGTCCCGGCGGCCTTGCCGATAGCCTCGCCCGGTTTGACCGGGCGGGCGGAGACTATGCCCCATGATTCCGTACGAAAAAATCCTCAATCCCGAGCAGCGGCAGGCCGCGACCGCTGGCGACGGCCCGATGCTCGTGCTAGCTGCCGCTGGCACGGGCAAGACCCACACCATCGTCTATCGCGTGGCCTATCTCCTCGAGCGGGGCGTGCCGCCGGATGCGATTTTGCTGCTGACCTTCACCAACCGCGCCGCACTGGAGATGCTCGAACGGGCGCGGACGGTGTGCGGCGACGCCGTCGGCGGCGTCTGGAGCGGCACCTTCCACCATGTGTGCAATCGCTTCCTGCGCCGCTATGCCGACCGGCTCGGCTTCCGCAACGACTTTACCATTCTGGATCGCGACGACGCCCGTTCGCTGATTGAAGGCTGCGTGAAGGAGCTGCGTATCCAGTCGAAGGACTTTCCAAAAAAGGATGTGCTCGCCAGCTTGTTCAGCAACGCCGCCAGCCGGGGTCTGGCCATCGGTGACGTGATTGACGAGAACCTCGAGGCGCTGCGGGTGGACGTCGCCGACATCATCCGCGTCGGCGAGGCGTACGCAGCCCGGAAAGTCGGTTTGCAGGCCATGGACTTTGATGATCTGCTGACCCACGGGCTGCGGCTCCTCACCGAGCATGCCGACATCTGCAGGGGCTATCAGGAGCGATTTGAGCACATTCTGGTCGACGAATATCAGGACACCAACGGCCCGCAGGCGAAGCTGGTGGATCTGCTCGCCGCGCAGCGGCGCAACGTCATGGCCGTCGGCGACGACTTTCAGTGCATCTACTCCTGGCGCGGCGCCGACTTCCGGAACATCATGGATTTTCCCAAACGCTACCCGTCGTGCGCGCTCGTCACGCTCGAGCGCAACTACCGCAGCGGGCCGGAAATTCTGGCGGTGGCCAATGCGTGCATTGCGAGGAACCCCGACCAGTTTCAAAAAGTGCTCCGGGCGACGCGGCCCGAGCGGGCCAAGCCGCGGGTGCTCCGGCTGCGCGACGGCAACGAACAAGCCGATGCGGTGATCCGGCTGATCCGCCGCTACCGCGACGACGGCTACCGCTTCGCCGATATGGTTGTGCTCTATCGCGCCCATTTCCATTCGATCGAATTGCAGGTTGCCTTGGGGCGCGCGGGCATTGCCTGCCGGATCACCTCGGGCGTGGGGGTGTTTGAGCAGGCGCACGTCAAAGACGTGCTGGCGATGCTGCGGGTCTGCGCGCGTCCCGATGACCGCCTGGGCTTTGATCGCCTCCTGGGGATGCTGCGCGGCGTGGGCATCAAGACACTGGATGGCTGGTGGGCCAAGCTCGGCGAGCGATTCGACGCCGCCAACCCGGCGCAGCGCCAGACGCTGGCGGCGCTGATGCGGCCGTCTATGCGTGGCGAGTGGGAGCCGATCGAGAGGCTTCTCGCGGAGTACCACGACGAGGGACTCGCTTCCAACGGCGGGGAGTTGATCGAGCGGTTTTATGAGCGGTTCTACAAGACGTACCTGGCCCGCACCTACGAATTCGCCGACCGCCGCGCCGAGGATATCCGGGAACTCGAGGTCCAGATCATGCGCGCAGCCAGTGTGCCTGCCTTTCTCTCGGAGGTGGCGCTGCTGACCAATGTGGATCACGAGTACAACCGCCGGAATCGCGGCGAAGAAGAGGATGCGGTGCAACTCGGCACGGTCCATCAGGCCAAGGGGCTGGAGTGGCCGGTGGTCTTTGTGATCTGGGCCACCGAGGGGATGTTTCCCTCGAGCCGCACCTTGGACGATCCGGGTGGCGATGCCGAAGAGCGCCGGCTCTTCTACGTCGCCGTGACCCGCGCCCGCGACGAGCTGGTGCTCGCCGTTCCTGAGATCCGCCGCACCCGCGACGGCGGCATGTTTTTCTGCAAGCCCTCGCGGTTCATCAGCGAACTGCCGCGCGGACTCGTTCGGGAGTCTTTTGGCACCCGGATCTAGACGATGTTCACTCTGGAGGATTACCCATGCACTATCCCGACATTGCTACCCTCAACACCCGTTACGGCGCGCGGGGCAGGATCGCGTTCCGCGCGAGCGAGAAGGGACTGCCCATCGCCGCGCTTGCCGGCGTCACCGGCTCGTGCGAGGTCTCGCTCTATGGTGGCCACGTCCTCTCCTACCGGCCGGCCGGACACCTGCCGGTCTTGTTCATGAGCAAGTCCTCACGGTTCGAACCCGGAAAACCGATCCGAGGTGGAATACCGGTCTGCTGGCCGTGGTTCGGCCCGCATCCGGTCGATCCCTCCCTGCCCGCGCACGGCTTTGCCCGGATCGTCCCGTGGCGGCTCGCGGCGACGGAATACACCTCGCGCAGCGCCGAGATTCGGCTGGCGCTGGACGACACCGACCAAACCCGCGTCTGGTGGCCTCACCGTTTTTCCCTCACGCTCCGCGTCGCGCTCGAGAATGCGCTCAAGGTGGAGCTGACCACCCGCAACAACGACACCCACCCCTTTACGGTGAGTGAGGCCTTGCACAGCTATTTCGGGGTGAGGCAGATTATGGACGTGACCGTGCGGGGACTCGAGGGGGCGGCGTTTACCGACGCGGTCACCGGCACCGCCGGATGCCCGCAGGAAACGCCGCTGGTGATCCGACAGGAGGTGGATCGCGTCTATACCGACACCGAGGCGGAGTGCGTCATTGACGATGCCGGCTTGGAGCGGCAGATTGTCGTGACCAAGCGGGGCAGCCGCACGACCGTCGTCTGGAACCCATGGATCGACAAGGCGAAGCGGATGCCCGACTTCGGTGATGATGAGTACACGCGCATGATCTGCGTCGAGACCGCCAACGCGCGAGGAAACGCCCTCTCCCTGGAACCCGGCGAATCCCATACCCTCGTCACAACGATTTCGGCCGATGCGAAGGCGGAGTGACCTACAGCGCCGGGCTCATGAGATTGAAGAAGTTTTCGAGGTAATGGGCGTAGCGCGGCCGCGCGCGCCAGGCCGCGAGGGTGATTTCATCGGCGCGGGCAAAGTCGTCCAGCAGGGTCTGCTTGAGCCGCGCGGCAAATTCCGGATCGAACGCCACGAGCGTGGTTTCGTAGCTAAGCCGCAGACTGCGCGCGTCGAGGTTGGCGCTGCCGATGAGCGCGATCCGGCCATCAACCACCAGCGCCTTGGCATGGATGAACGGCGGGCGGCGCAGGAAGAGACGCACCCCGGAAAGCAGCAGCTCGTCATAGGACGCGCGGGCGGCCCAGTCCACCGACGGATGGTTGTTGACCGCCGGGAGGAGCACCTTGACGGCGACGCCGCGGAGGGCGGCGGCACGAAACGCCCGCCTCAAATCTTCGGAGAGTACCAGGTAGGGCGTAACCACCAGCACTTGATGGCGGGCGGTTCCGAGCAAGGTGAACAGGGCGTCCACCAGCGGCTGCTCGATGGCATTGGGGCTGGCGTTGAGCAATCGCAGAGGCGTCTTCCCGGCAGCCTCAGACTGAGGGAAATGTCCGGGGACCAACAGCGCGCGGGCGTCCTCGTCGCACATGTAGAACCAATCGCGCAGGAAGGTGTATTGCAGTTCCAGCACGGCGGGACCGCAGACGCGGAAATGATAGTCGTGGATCGCCTCGCGGCGCGATCCCGGAAGGTAGACATCGTGAAAATTGACGCCGCCCAGAAAGCCAACCCGGCCATCAATAATCAGATTCTTGCGGTGGTTGCGCAGATTGAGCTGAAACTGCCGTTTGATGAGATTGGCCTGGGTGAAACCGACGCAACGCATGTTGGGAACGCGGCTGTACCGGCGGAAAAGCCCGGTGAGGTAGGCCGCCCGCGAGCCGTACTGGTCAAACAGCACCCGCACCTGGATACCCGTCCGCGCCTGATCGGCGAGACGGTCCAGCAGGGCGCGCCCGACGGCGTCACGGCCGATGATGTACGACTGCACATGGATGTGGTGGCGGGCGGCGGCGATCGCCTTGAACATGGCATCGAGCGCCAGACCGCCGTCCGCGATGACCTCGACCGCGTTGCCGCCGAGCAGTGGATGATCGTGTGCGACGCGGTCGAGGATGGTGTTGACCGCCGCCTCTGCGGAATCCGGCGCCAGCGGCGGACAGCACCCGGCGCGCAACGCGCGCCAATAGGCCAGCGGCTGTTCCTCCTGCTCGGTCTGAGAGCGGGTCGAGCCGAACCGCACGTCCGAACGTAGCTTGTGCCAGCCGCGTCGGGGCACGTGGTTGATGCCAAAAGCCAGATAAGTGAGCGGCCCGACAATTGGGAAAAGGCCGGTGACGAACAGCCACAGCAGCGTCGAGCGGGGTTCGCGCGGCAGCCGCAGACAATGCGCGGCGACCATCAGGAACGCCAGAATGTGGAGCAATGTTCCCAGTTCGAGCGACGGCACGTGTTCCATATTTGACAGATTCATGCCCGGTCCTCCGCAGCGTCAAGCGACAAGTCGCCCGCAATCTTCCAGACTGCACCGTCGCGAATCAGGCTGAGTTTCCGCCCTGGAAAGGCTTCGGGGAGGCGCGCGCGGAGGCGCGTGATCGCCTCCTGCTCAATGGTTGCGCGATCAGCGGCGCTCACCGGCTCCAGCGTGGAAAACCCGATCGTGAGCACATAGCCTGGCCCGACCTCCGATCCGAAGCCGGCCGTGAAGTTGGCGGTGATGCGGAAGAGCCCGTCATACTGCCGATTGCCCGTTGCACCGTTGGCTGGCCGGACCGGGTGCAGGTTGTACAGCTCGCCGAAACGCGCCTCCAACTCCTGATCCACCTCCTGCAAGATCGCATCCAACCGCCGTTCCCATTCCTCTACCAAAGGATGTCGCATAGTGTCTACCATTATAACCCAGCCCGCCAGCCAGCAGCCCGTGTTGCACGGGATGCTGGCTAGCGGGACCGCGAAATCGCGGACATCGGAGATACGCAAATAATAGCAAAATTTTTCCATCTCTTGTGAAATTTGTGCCTCCTCGACGTTTGATGTTTGGCAGACTCATTGCCTCTACCCTGGGGGCATTTACTTTGACAAGCCACCCAAAATAAATTGGATTGCAATGGGAGTTGACAACGATGGGGGGCTATCTGTATGCTTATCAAGCCCGTTAATAGTGGACTGTAATAACGAGTGGGGTCCACCCACTCTTTTTTATTGGAAGCCCGATCCCCTTGACCGGGTTCTTTGAAAGCAGGTTGAACGGCCATGAACAACGAATTGTTGACCGTGATCAGTTACTTGGAGCGCGACCGCGGAGTCGACCGAGAAGTCATCATTCATGCTATTGAGTCGGCGCTGCAGCAGGCCGGTCGGAAGGGCTTGTCCGGAACAGGCGATACCCGCGTCCAGATTGATCGCAAGACGTTCGAAATCAGGACGTTCGAGATGTGTACGGTGTCGGATATGGAGATTGGCCACGGTTTTGTCACCCTCCGCCGCGCCCGTGAGATCAACCCCGCCGCGCAACCCGGTGACACCATCGAGGTGGAGGGTCCGGCGGGCAAACTGGGCCGCATTGCGGCCCAGACCGCGCGCCAGATGATCGTGCAGAAACTCCGACAAGCCGAGCGGGAGAATGTGTTTGATGAATTTAAGGACCGGATCGGCGACATTGTCAGCGGCTCGGTTCGCCAGATCATCCACCGCGACCTGATTGTCGAGCTCGGTAAGGTCGAGGCGATCATCCCGGGCAAGGAGCGGATACCCACGGAGGAGTATCAGGTCGGCGACCGCATCCGTGCCTATGTCCATAGCGTCCAGACCAATGCCAACGGCCCCGCCGTGATTCTCTCCCGCGCCTGCCCCGAGTTCGTCAAGGCGCTTTTTCGGCTGGAGGTCTCGGAAATCGCCGATGGCATCGTCGAAGTGATGGGCGTGGCCCGCGATCCCGGCTACCGTAGCAAGATCGCGGTCCGTTCGCACGATGAGAAGGTTGACCCGGTCGGCGCGTGCGTCGGCCTCCGCGGCAACCGCGTCAAGAACATCGTCCGAGAGCTCTCGGGCGAAAAGCTCGATATTGTCCGCTGGCACGAGGACATCCGCCAGTTCGTGACCCAGGCGCTCGCGCCCGCGCATCTTTCGGAAATCACCATCGATCCGAACCTGCCGTCAACTGTGGCGATCCTCGTGGAACCCGACCAGCTGTCGCTGGCGATCGGTCGGCATGGCCAGAACGTCCGGCTGGCGTCGCGCCTGACCGGCTGGCGCATCGACATTCAGAAGCGCGAGGCGGCCGAGTCCTTCGAAGAGCAGGTGACCCACGCCATCGATGCGCTGGCCGCGATTCCCGGTATTTCCCGCGAGGACGCCGATCTACTGGTGACGAACGGATTCCTGACGGCCGACGGCATCCTGACCACCGAGATCCCCTATATTATGGAAGTAACCGGTTTGGACGAAACCAACGCCAAGCGCATCTGGGAGGCCGCCGCGGCCACCGCATCCGGAGAGGACGGCGAATAAGACGATGAGAGTATTCGAACTTGCCCGGTCGCTCAATACGACGAGTGCCGATGTGCTGAGACTGGCCGCCGCCTTGGATATCGAGGCGTCCACGGCGCTTTCACGCTTGGAAACGACTGACATCGCCACCATCCGTGCCCGGGTCGTCGCCGCGCCCGACACCGACGCCGCCAGCCGCGTCGAGCGCCGGGAGGCGAAGCGCCAAGCCAACGCCGTCCAACGTGCGGCACGCGAGCGCGTCGAAGCCGACGCGCTCGCAGCCGCCATCAGCCGCTCTCTGGCAGCCGAGGCCGAGGTCCGCGGACTCCCTCCCCCCCAACTGGCGGCGCCCCAGTTGGTCGTGCAACCGGAAGCGCCAATCCCGACCCCCGCTGCTGCACCTGCGCAACCCGCACCGGTCGCCCCGCCAGCGGTTGTCGCACCGGTCGCTCCACCACCGGTTGTCGCACCAGTTGCCCCACCGGCCGCCAAACCCGCCATCCATCCGGCCAGACAGAAAGTGACGCCCCCCCCCGCCAGCGCCGAGGAGCGGACCGACCCAGACGAAGAGATTGCCGCTACGTGGAACGCCCGCCCGCCGCCACGCATGGTTGCCAACAAGCCGCCGCCGATAAAACCGTCGCAGACTAGCCGCGATCACGGCGATCTCGCGCGTCGCCAGCCCCCCTCACGCCCCCCCCCACCACCGCCGATGCCGTTCGGGCGCCCAGCCGCCAACGCTCCCGCGCCCGTCGAAGCGGAACGCGTCATCCAGTTGCGCGGCGCCACGATTGTCAAGGACCTTGCAGAACTGATTGGGTTGCGCCCCAACCGGGTGATCGCCGACCTCATGCACCTGAACGTTCTGGCCTCGATCAACCAGCGCGTCGAACTGGACGTGGCGACCAAAATCGCCGAGAAATACGGCTTCAAGGTCGAAATCGAACGCCAGAAGCGCTCCACGGAACGCAAGCCGGTCTTGCGCCGTGACGACGCCGACGACGTGATTCCTGACGATAAGCCGGAAGATCTCGTTCCCCGCCCTCCCGTCGTCACCTTCCTCGGCCATGTCGACCATGGCAAGACCTCGCTGATGGACCGGATTCGCAATGCCCAAGTGGCCTCGGGAGAGGCGGGCGGCATCACCCAGCATATCGGCGCGTACACGGTCGATGTCAACGGCCGACGAATCACTTTTCTCGACACCCCGGGCCACGCCGCCTTCTCGGCCATGCGCGCCCGCGGGGCCAGCCTCACCGATATCGCCGTCATCATCATCGCCGCCGACGATGGCGTGATGCCTCAGACCAAGGAGGCCATCAAGCACGCGAAACAGGCCGGCGTCCAGATTCTGGTCGCCATCAACAAGTGCGATCTGCCGCAGGCCAAGCCCGAACTTGTGCGCCAGCAACTCTCGGGAGAAGGCCTCACCCCCGAAGAGTGGGGTGGCGACATCGTCTGTTGCGAGGTTTCCGCCATGACCGGAAAAGGCCTGGATCACCTGCTTGAAATGATTCTGATCCAGGCCGACGTTCTCGAACTCACCGCCAGCCTCAGTCGGCGCGCCGACGGCTATGTGATCGAGGCGCAGCTTGAACAGGGTCGCGGGCCGACCGCCAGCGTACTGGTCTCGGGCGGCATCCTCCGCGTGGGCGACGTCATCCTCTGCGGCGAACATTTCGGGCGGATCCGCGGGCTGATCGACGACCGCGGCCGCAAGGTCAAGGAGGCCACGCCCGGAACCGCCGCGCGCATCATGGGCCTTTCCGGTGTCCCCGAAGCGGGTGCCCACTTCCGGGTGATGCTCAACGAGAAACGGGCGCGCGAGTTGGCAGAAAAAGAGACCGAATCGCGCAAACTCAGCGAGCTTTCGTCGTCGGTGGCCACCTCGCTCGACACGCTCATGCAGAAGTACCAGGAACAGGGCCAGTTGGAAATCCACGTCATCGTCAAGGCCGACATGCAGGGGTCCTGCGAGGCGATCCAGGATTCGCTCAACAGCATCAAGAGCGCGAAAGTCGCGCTCCAGATCGTCAGCAGCGGCATCGGCCTCATTAACGCCAACGACGTCCAGCGCGCGGCCTCGGGCCGCGCCATCATCGTCGGCTTCCACGTCGGTTGCGAACCGGGCGTGCAGAGCCTCGCCCGCCATGACGGCGTGCGCATCAGCACCCACCGCATCATCTACGAGCTGATCGACCATGTGAAGCAGGAAATGCTCAACATGCTCCATCCCGAATACAAGGAGATCATCCGCGGCCATGCCGAGATCCGCGCGACCTTCAACCACGGCAAGCGGGGCATGATCGCCGGCTGCCAGATGCTCGACGGCATGCTGCGGATGGACTCGCGGGCCCGCGTGTTACGACAGACTCAGGTGGTCTTTGATGGCAAGTTCCTCTCGCTGTTCCACTTTCAGGATGAAGTCGCCCGTGTGGACGGATCGCAGGAGTGCGGCGCACGCTTCGTCGACTTCGCGGCTTTCGCTGTGGGGGACATCATCGAGTGCTATTCGCTCGAAGAGAAGGAACGGGTGCTCTAGGCCATGGCCGTCGACCGCCTGGAACGGGTGAACGCGCTGCTCCGCCGTGAGATCGGCGAGGCGCTCTATCATGTCTTCAACGGCGAGATCGACCTCGCGGCCGTGACGATCACCCGCGTCGAGACCGCGCGCAACCTCCGCACCGCCAGCGTCTCGGTGTCGGTCTTCGGCCATGAGTCCGAACGCGGCCGGATCCTGCGCGCCCTCGCCGACAAGCATTCCGCGCTTCAGGCCATGATCAACCGCGATTGCCATCTCAAATACACGCCCCGCCTCCGCTTCATACTCGACACCTCAATTGAAAAGGGCGATCACATCCTCGCCCTCCTCGGCAAGATGGACGGGGAAGTCGAGGATGAGATGAATCCACCGGAATCAAACTGAATGACTTGTCCCGCGACTCGCTTTGATGCGGGCGCTGACCCTTTACCAGCCACCCTCCACCCTCTGTTATCCTCATGCCCATGATCCGCACCTTCTCCGCCCCGCCACCCGTCGAGTACGGTCCGTTCGACGGCTTGCTGCTGGTCGACAAGCCGGCCGGACCGACGTCCCATGACGTTGTCCATAAGATTCGCAGAACCTTCCGCATCGAGAAGGTCGGCCACGGCGGCACGCTCGACCCGGCCGCGACGGGCCTGCTGGTCATCCTCCTGGGCCGGGCCACGCGCCTCTCCGACCAGATCATGGGGGGCGAGAAAACCTACGCGGGAGTCCTCCGCCTCGGCACCGTCACCAACTCTCAGGACTTGGATGGCCAGATCATCGCGGAACAGCCCTTCGACGCCGTCACGCGCGATCAGGCCGAGACGGCGCTCGCAGCCCTCCGCGGCGACATCTACCAGACGCCCCCCATGGTCTCGGCGATCAAGCTCAACGGCGTCCCGCTCTACAAGCTGGCCCGCAAGGGGCAGGAGGTGGCGCGCGAACCGCGCCTCGTTCACATCTTCCGCTTCGCCATCACCGCCTGGGTGCCGCCGCTGGTCTCCTTCGAGGTGCGCTGCACCAAGGGCACCTATGTCCGCACCCTCGCCCACGACCTCGGCCAGGCGCTCGGCTGCGGCGCCTGCCTGCACTCCCTCCGGCGCACCGCCTCGGGTTCGTTCGATGTCGCCGCCGCCGCCCCGCTTGACGCCCTGCTCGCCGGATCCAAGGAGTCTCTCGCAGCCCGGATCATCCCCTATATGCAAGTCGGCCCGGTCCTGGCCTCCCCCCGCTGATTGCGACACACCGGATCACGCTCGCCCATGTCAACCCTGGAGGCATCTGGAATTGAACATCAGGGAAGCATCCGCACCGCGAACCGTCCGCACCGGTCTTGACCGCGCCTTGCGCGCGGACGGCGAGGTGTTCCGGGGCAGGCGGCTGGCGGTGTTGTGCAACCGGGCGGCCGTCGACGGAACGGGACGGCCGATCGTGGAGGCGCTCACGCAGGTCCCGGACCTGCGCCTGTGCCGCATCTACAGTCCGGAGCACGGGTTTGCGGTGAACGCCGAAGCCGGTGAACACGTCGGCTCGCGGACCGTCGGGCCGGTGCCGGTGGTCAGCCTGTACGGGGATCGTTCACAACCCTCGGCGGAGGAGCTGGCGACCATTGATTTGTTTGTGGTCGACCTCCCCGACGTCGGGGCGCGCTACTACACCTACATGGCCACGATGAAGGCCTGCATGGCTTCCTGCGCGGCCCACGGCGTTCCGATGCTGATCCTCGACCGCCCGAACCCGCTGGGCGGCGTGATCCGCGAAGGCGCCGTCGCCGCCGTCTTCGGCTCGCTGGTGTGCTGTGCCCCGATTCCGATCCGCCATGGCCTGACGCTGGGCGAGTTGGCCCGTTTCTTTCAAGCCTTGTTCTTTTCTGGAACCGATCTGCGGGTGGACGTTCTGACCGTCGAAAATTGGCGGCGCGACCGGATGTTCGCCGAGTGCGGACTGCCGTGGGTGGCGCCTTCGCCGAATCTCCCGGGCGTCGAGAACGCCCTGATGTACGTTGGCTCTTGTCTGTTGGAGGGTCTAAACCTGAACGAGGGACGGGGAACAGAAACGCCGTTTCTCCTGTGCGGCGCGCCCTGGCTGGCGCCGGAGCCGGTCCTGGCGGAGATCCCCGAGCCGGAGCGAACAGGCGTGGCGCTGACGGCCGTTCGGTACACGCCCCGTGCGATTTCCGGCAAGGCCGCCAATCCCCGCTATCGTGATGCCGCCTGCCAAGGCATCGCGATGCGGGTGACCAATCCGCAGGCTGCTCGTCCGCTGACCACCGTCCTCGCGCTCATCGGCGCCATTTGGCGGCGACATCCCGAGTTGGAATGGACGCCGTTTTTCGATACCTTGGCCGGAGGCCCGTGGATCCGGGAGCAGATCCAGTCAGGGTGTTCATGCTCCGACAGCCTTGTTGGTATCCGGGAGGACCTTGCGGCGTTCGACACGAAACGGCCGTTGCTCTATGCGCCTGAGCCCCCGGCGAATGGATGAGCTTCCGGCGTCTCCAAAAAACCTGACTGGTTTTGCTTGCTTGCCGCCCATGTGCTGGTGTAAGGTATGCGCGTTTCGCATCACACCGCTCGGGTGGTGGAATGGCAGACACGTATGTTTGAGGGGCATATGGGGAAACCCGTGGGGGTTCAAGTCCCCCCCCGAGCACCACTCTTAAACAGCGTAACATGTAAAAACCAAAACATGTTGCGCTGTTTTTTGTTTTTTACTCGGGCTCAGATATGGCCCTTCTGGGTTATCGCGGGAATGATTCATTAGGCGCTCAAGCAAAAAATGACCCACGCAATATGCTATACTATCGCCCTGACAGGAGGTTTGCGCATGCGTTACCTACGCCCCAGTCTCTCCCTCGCCGCCGGGCTCGTCCTCTTCACGGCCGCCTGTGCGCGGGCCGATGAGCAGTTCCCCAAGCCCGATTGGACTGATCGGCCCAGCCCGCTTGCGTCTCCCCACGCCATCCCGGGCGGCGCAATCACCCTCTCCGGCATCCAGCCCAAGAGCTTCAACGGCTACCTCGATAATTTCCGCTCCACTCAGGAGGTTTTCGACATGATGTACGAAACCCTCCTCGGCACCGATCCCCTCACGACCGATCTCGTTCCGGGACTGGCCAGCCGGTGGACGGTCTCGGACGATAAGCAGACCTTCACCTTCCACCTCGATCCTGCCGCTCGCTGGTCCGACGGCAAGCCCGTCACCGCCGCCGATGTCCGCTGGACCTTCGACGCGATCATGGATGCCAAGAACGAAACCGGCCCGCACAAGGTGTCGCTCGGCGTCTTTGCCCCGCCCGAAGTTGTTGACGAGCGGACGGTCCGCTTCACGGCCCGCGAGGCTCACTGGCGCAATCTCCTCGCCGCAAGCGGATTCGCCATTCTTCCCCGCCACGCATTTGAGGGGCTTGATTTCAACACGATCAACTTCGAGTTTCCCGTGGTCTCCGGCCCCTACCGCTTTGCGGCGATGCGCGAAAACAGCGATCTGCGCCTGGAACGCCGCGCCGACTGGTGGGCCCGCAACCGCCCGTCAAACGCCGGCATCTACAACTTCCAGACCCTCATCTACCGCTTTTTCACCGATCAGGACAACGCCTTCGAGGCGATGAAGAAGGGCGACATTGATGTCTACGCCGTCTATACCGCCCGCATCTGGGCCAACGAGACCCGCGGTCCCCGCTTCGACAACAACTGGATCGTCCGCCGCCGCGTGCGGAACCACAACCCCGTCGGATTCCAGGGATTTGGCATGAACCTGCGGCGCCCGCCTTTCGACGACCTGCGCGTTCGCCACGCCCTCGCCGCCCTCCTCGACCGCGAAACCCTGAACAGCACACTGATGTTCAACGCGTATTTCCTGCATCGCTCCTATTTTGAGGATCTCTACGACGCCCGCACCCCCTGTACCAACACGCTCATCGCCTATGATCCCGTCCGAGCCTCGGCCCTGCTGAAGGAGGCCGGTTGGGCCGCCAACCCCAAAACCGGCGTCCTCGAGAAGGAGGGCCGACCGCTGGTGATCCGCTTCCTGACCCGCGACGGCGGAGGCGACCGCTTCCTGGCCATCTATGCCGAAGCCCTCAAAAAGGCGGGGATCGACCTCGTCATCGAGCGCAAGGATTTCGCCTCGTGGATGCGCGACATGGATGCCTTCAATTTCGACATGACCTGGTGCAGTTACGGCAGCGGACTCTTCCGCGACCCCGAACACATGTGGCACTCGCGAGAGGCCGACCGCCCTGCGGGCAACAACATCACTGGCTTCAAGGACTCCCGCGTCGATGCCTGGATCGAGAGCCAGAAGACCGAGTTCGACCCCGCCCGCCGCAACACAATCCTCCGCGAGATCGATGGCGTCCTCGCCTCCAGCGTCCCCTTCGTCCTCCTCTGGAACAGCGATGCCACCCGCCTCCTCTACTGGGATAAGTTCGGCATGCCCGACACCGTCCTCTCCAAATACGGCACGGAGGGCGCCGTCGTTGCCTACTGGTGGTTCGACCCTGACTCGTCCGCCGACCTCAAGACGGCCATGACCGCCGGCAAGCCCCTCCCCGCGCGTCCCTTTGAAGTTGATTTCGACACGGTCTTCAAGGCAACGGCCCCCGTCCGAAAGAAGGCGGACACGCCGTAGCGGCCAGCGCCGCACGATTGATTTTCTGACGACACCGCTTCCACAATCGATCAGGGCTCATCATGACCTTACCGGACTCCTACCTCGCGATCCAAACGTCCTTGCGCGCGCTGGGCCGCGTCGCGGTCGCCTTTTCCGGCGGCGTCGACAGCACGCTTTTGCTCAAAGTCGCTGCCGACACGCTCGGTCCGTCCCATGTCCTGGCCGTCATCGGCGACTCGCCCAGCCTGCCGCGCCGGGAAAAGTCCGATGCCGAGGATCTGGCCGCCGGCATGGGCGTGGAACTGGTGGTGGTCCCAACCGGCGAAATGGACAATCCTCAGTACGCCGCCAATCCCAGGAACCGCTGCTATTACTGCAAGCAGATGCTAATGGCTGCGGTGAGCAAACAGGCCGCAGCCCGGGGCATCACCGCCGTGCTCGACGGCCAGAATGCCGACGACCGGAGCGACTGGCGGCCGGGCAGCCAGGCGGCCCGCGAATGCGGCGTGCGCAGTCCGCTGCAGGAGGCCGGCCTCACCAAGGCCGACATCCGCCTCCTCTCCGAAAGCCTCGGACTCCCCACCTCCCGCAAGCCGGCCATGGCCTGCCTCGCCTCGCGCCTCCCCTATGGCACACCCGTCACCCCCGCCGCGCTGCGGCAGATCGAAGCCGCCGAGCAAAGCCTTCAGGACGCCGGCTTCGCCACCGTGCGCGTCCGCCATCATGGCACCGTCGCACGCATCGAGATCGACCCGGAAGAGGTCCCTCGCCTGCTCGACCCCTCCACCCGTCTCCGCATCTCCACCGCCGTCAAGGCTGCGGGCTTCACCTTCGTAGCCCTCGACCTCGACGGGTATCGCACCGGGAGCTTGAATTCGCCATGACCTTCCCCTCCGCCCTAGATGCCATCCTCTCCGGCACGCCTCCCGGCGCGGATGCGATCGCCGTTCTGATTGGCTGTGGCGACACCGACGCCCCGCGCCTCTACGCCGCCGCCGACCGGGTCCGCGCCGCCACGGTCGGCCCGGACGTCCACCTCCGCGGCCTGCTCGAGTTTTCCAACATCTGCCGCCGGAATTGCGACTATTGCGGGCTGCGGCGCGACAACGCCACAGTCGAACGCTACCGCCTCACCCCCGACGAGATCATCGCCGCCGCCTGCGAAGCCGAGACGCTCGGCTTTCCCTCCATCGTCTTGCAATCCGGCGAGGATCTCTGGTTCACCGCTCCGCGTTTGGCCGAGATCCTCCGCGCCATCAAGGCTCAAACGTCCCTGGCCATCACCCTCAGCGTCGGCGAGCGCAACGAGGCCGATTATCGCCTCTGGAGGGAAGCGGGCGCCGATCGCTATCTGCTGCGCATTGAGACCACCGATCCCGCCCTGTTCCGGAGGCTGCATCCCGATGACGACCTGGAGGGGCGCAAGGCCTGTCTACACGCCTTGAAGCGCCTCGGCTACCAGCTCGGCTCCGGCGTCATGGTCGGCCTGCCCGATCAGACCCCCGCCGCGCTTGCGCGCGACGTCCTCTGGCTCTGGGAACTCGGCGCCGAGATGATCGGCGTCGGACCGTTCATCCCACATCCCGAGACGCCTCTGGCCGATGCCGTGGGCGGCACGTTTGAACAGGCCTTGCGGCTCGTCGCCGTCCTCCGTCTGGTCTTTCCCCTCGCGCACATCCCAGCCACAACGGCCATGGCCTCACTCGACCCCCTCGGCCGCGAAAAAGCCCTCCAGGCCGGCGCCAACGTGGTGATGCCCGCAGTCACGCCCACCGACCGCCGACCGCTCTACGCCCTCTATCCCGGCAAGATTTGCCTCGACGACAACGCCCGCAAATGCCGCGGTTGCATCGAGGCCCGCATCCGCGCCATCGGCCGCACCGTCGCCACCGGCCCCGGCCATGTCATCCGGCGCTGATTCCACGCTCCAAAATGGCAATCGGAAATTGGGGACGCTGCCGCTTCCGTTTGAGTGACTCGATGCAAACGGCATCTTGCACGCGCTCAAGGACCGTTTTGCGCGCGATGCCGCAGAAGACGCCGCCCAGACCTACCAGCATGAATACGCCCGCACCCTCGCCATGATGTGGGAACACACCCACCGGCCGCCGCTTCTACGACACCCTCGCGCTCCTGGCCATTACCGCCGCCCTGCGCGGCATCGAAGAACGCCCCTTCGACGCCGGCGTCACAGCCGACATCGGCCGGATCGTGCGCGGAATCGACGCCATGCGAGCGGTGGATAGGGGTACGGCGACGGTATCCCGGCGACGTAGCAGCCTGTTGTTGAAAAGAGTGGGGCACCAATTTGGAACTCAGGAAATCAGGATGGACAGAAACCCGGTCTCTTTGCTCTCCAACCCAACCTTCCTGTTTTCCTGAGTTCCAGATTACGGAAGGTTAGCCCCCTGTCGGGTCAGAGGTTAATCAGAAAGCCGTCCCTTGGAAGTTGTCTCATTTCTTAAGTCAATAATGTAATTACATATAATTGTATAACATAAATGTATTTTTATTATTCTTTCGGAAACCTTCAACAATAATGAATATAATAGCTGCAACGTGTTTCCAATAAGTGAGTTAGAGGACTTGATGAACATCTCGTTGCGTGTTGGTATAGCGGTTGCGTATGGAGACAGCATCCAGCGGAGGCTGGACGAACAAGATGAGTCAACGTAACGTCCGCCACAGGTGGACAGAAATGAGAGAGCATCATGAATAGGGCAGAGCGCTTCATGGAAGTGGCTTTGGGTGTGGCATCCGTTCTGGTTGGGGTGACCGTGCCTCACGGGGCACATGCGGTTGACGCAACGGTGGGGATGGACGTGGCGTCGGCCTATGTGTTTCGCGGCAACACGTTTAACGACGGTCCCGTGGTGCAGCCAGCGTTGTCCATCAGCACCTTCAAGCTCAGCGAGGAGATCACGTTGCCACTGACCCTGGGTGTGTGGGGCAATATGGACATTGGGACTTACAATCACACGCTCGATAAGGGCCAATTCTCGGAGGTGGACTTCACGGCGTCTTATGCCTTGCCGAAGGTGATTGATAAACTGAGCTGGTCGGCAGGCTATTGCGAGTACGTGTATCCCGGCGGCGCGGCGTCGGACCGCGAAGTAAACCTGGGATTCACCGTTGACTCGTTGCTCTCGCCGTCGCTGACGTTCAATTACGGGCTGGATGGCGCGTTGCGGGATAGCACGTACATTGAGGGCGGTCTCAAGCACGCCTTCAATCTGGATCCGGTGACGCTCACGCTGGGCGGCACGCTCGCTTACCAGATCGCCCCGGGATTCGACGCGTCCGGGTTCGGTCCGCTGATGCTGACGGCCTCGGCGTCCTACTCGATCCTGACGGCGTCGATCAGCTACGTGGCCGAGATCGAAGACGATGTGCTGGCGAATTATGATGTCAAGGTGGTTGGCAAACTGGGCATCGCGTACACGTTTTAATCGGGCGTGCAAGCGCGACCAAGGAGGAATACATGAAACTGATCGTTGCATACATTCAGCCGGATCGGCTCAACAGCGTCAAGCAGGCGTTGTTCGAAAAGGAGATTCACAAGATGTCGGTCACCAACGCGCTGGGCTGCGGACAGCAGATGGGCTACACCGAGTCCTACCGCGGCGCCGATGTGGAGGTCAATCTGCTCAAGAAGGTGCGGATGGAGATTGCCGTCAACGAGCCCTTTGTGCAGCCATGCATCGAGGCCATCATCAAGGGGGCGCGGACGGGGCGGATCGGCGACGGCAAGATCTTTGTGATGGATCTTGCGGGGTGCATCCGCATCCGCACGGGCGAACAGGGCAACGAAGCGATCGGTTGAACGGGTAGTGATCACGACTGACAAACAAACGGTTGCGAGGATTCGCGCCGGAAGGAACAGGGAGAGAACGATGAGAATCAGCAAATGGATAGTGGCCGCCCTCGGGCTCGGCGCCGCCGCCGGTACGGCATGCGCCGCCGAAGGCGAAGCCCTGACCCCCGACACGGTCATGTTTACGACCAACAACGTCTGGATGATGGTGGCGACCTTGCTCGTGTTCATCATGAACCTGGGTTTCGCCACGGTGGAGACGGGATTGACGCGGGCCAAGAACTGCGTCAACATCCTCTTCAAGAACACGATCATCCCGGCCATCGGCGTGTTGACCTTCGCCGGCATCGGATTCGGGCTCATGTACCCCGGTGATCACTGGTTGGCGGGCCAGTGGCTCGGATTCAAGGGCTTCGGCCTGACATTTCCTGCGAATGGCGCCACGAGCGCCTACAACGCCGGCATGACCTACTGGACGGACTTCCTGTTTCAGGCCATGTTCGCCGCGACCGCCGCCACGATCATCTCGGGCGCCGTGGCGGAACGGGTGAAACTCGGGAGCTTCCTGGTGTTCACGGCGATCTATGTGGCGCTGGTCTACCCGTTTGCCGGGTCGTGGACGTGGGGCGGCGGCTGGCTGGGCGACCGCAACTTTCACGACTTCGCCGGTTCCACCCTCGTGCACTCGGTGGGCGGATGGGGCGCGCTGGCGGGTGTGCTGGTGCTGGGGCCGCGCATCGGACGGTACGTCAACGGCAAAGTGAAGCCCGTGATGGGGCACAGCCTGCCGCTGGCCACGCTGGGCGTGTTCATGCTCTGGCTCGGCTGGTTCGGGTTCAACGGCGGCTCGGTGCTATCGGCGGATCCGGAAGCGGTTTCGCGCGTGCTGGTGACGACCAATCTGGCCGCCTGCGCCGCCATGGTGACCTCGATGCTGACCTCCTGGATCGTCCAGAAGAAGCCGGACCTGACCATGGTGCTCAACGGCTGCCTGGCCGGGCTGGTCGCGATCACGGCCGGCGCCGACGTGGTGACGCCCGGCGGGGCGGTCATGATCGGCCTGATCGCCGGTGTGATCGTCGTGCTGGCGGTGTTTATGTTCGACCGACTGCGCCTGGACGATCCGGTGGGCGCCCTCTCCGTGCACCTGATGAACGGCGTGTGGGGAACCCTGGCGGTGGGCCTGTTCAGCACCGATCCCAAGTTCACGCTGGGCACGCAGGCCCTGGGGGTGCTCGCGTATGGCGCGTTCTGTTTCCCGGTGGCGTGGCTGATCTTCCTCGCCATCAAGAAGACCGTCGGCATCCGGGTCAGCGAAGAAGAGGAACTGCGCGGGCTGGACATCGGCGAGCATGGGCAGGAGGCCTACGGCGGATTCCAGATCTTCAGCAACCAGTAGGCTGCATGAGGCCGGCCAAGCCGTGGCCGACCGTAGACGAGTAGCCGCGTGGGTCCTCAGTGGCCCACGCGGCTCTGCTATTCAGGTCCGTCGGTTGAAAGCATCCTGAAGCGTCCACGGCCCATGCAGGACGAGCAGACAGGATGGTCTTGCCAAGGGGCATGTATGTGGATATGATGCAAGCCGAACAGACGGAACCGGACAGATGTATTTTTTTGATGTGCTTATCATTGGCGCACGTTCGGGCGGATACCCCGCGGCGATCCGGGCCGCGCGTGCCGTGCATGCTGCCTGCATCCACCAGCCCAAGCGACCGTCATGACAGACCGCGCCACACAGGAACTCGCCGTTCTGTACCGCATCTCGCAGGCCCTGCTCCACCGGCAGGCCGTCTCCACCCTGTTGCAGGAGGTGCTCGATATTCTCGAACACGAGATCGGCCTGTCGCACGGCGCGCTATCGTTGCGCAAGCCCGATAGCGATATCTTCGTGATCGAGGCCTCGCGCGGGCTCACCCCGGAGGAGATGCAGCGGGGCCAGTACCGGATCGGGGAGGGAATCACCGGCATGGTCGCGCAGAGCGGCCAGCCGGAGATCGTTCTGGACATCAGCCAGGACCCGCGTTTTCTCAACCGAACCCGCTCCCGCACCGGCAAGAAGACCGCCTTCATCTGCACGCCGATCATCCACAACGGCGTGGTGGTCGGCACGATCAGCACCGACCGGCCGCCGAGCCCTGAGGATGAACTGCGCCGCGACCTCGAATTTCTGATGCTGGTCGGTAATCTGCTGGCCGCCGCCGTAGCGGCGATGAGTGAGAGCATAGCCGAGCGCGACAGCTTGCTCGTCGAGAACGAGCGGCTGCGCCGTCAGCTCGGCAACCGCTACCAGCCCAGCAATCTGGTCGGCAACTCCCGCCTGATGCGCCAAGTGTACGACCAGATCGTTCAGGTCGCCGACAGCGCCGCGACGGTCCTGATCCGCGGCGAATCGGGCACCGGCAAGGAGCTCGTCGCCCGCGCCCTGCACTACGGCAGCGCCCGCCGCAACGGCCCATTCATCGGTGTCAACTGCGCCGCTCTCCCCGAAACCCTCATCGAGAGCGAGTTGTTCGGGCACGAGAAGGGGGCCTTCACCGGCGCACAGCAGCAGCGCAAGGGGCGTTTCGAACTGGCTAATGGCGGCACGCTTTTTCTGGATGAGATCGGCGACATCAGCCCGGCCGTGCAGATCCGCCTGCTGCGCGTGCTCCAGGAGCGCGTCGTCGACCGCGTGGGCGGTGATGTCCCGATCACCGTCAACGTCCGCATCATCGCCGCCACCAACCGTAATGTGGAGGCTGCAATCAAGGAGGGGCGGTTCCGCGAGGATCTCTACTACCGGCTCAACGTCTTTCCCATCTATCTGCCGCCGCTGCGCGAACGGAAGTCCGACATCCTCCTGCTCGCCGAGTTTTTTTTGAAGAAGCACTGCGAGGTCTACGGCAAGAACATCAAGCGCATCTCCACCACCGCCATTAACATGATGATGGCGTATCACTGGCCGGGGAACGTCCGCGAGCTTGAAAATTGCATCGAGCGCGCGGTGCTGACTGCAACCGACGAAGTGATCCACGGCTACTCCCTGCCGCCGACGCTACAGACCAGCGAGGCGACGCACACGGCGTCGCTTCCCGACGACGGCGCCAACTTCCGGACACTGATGGAAAGCTACGAGCGCGAGACCCTCGTGGATGCCCTGAAGAAGCATCGCGGAAACGCTGCTGCGGCTGCCCGATTCCTCCAGGCCACCCAGCGCGTTATCAATTATCGCATCCGGCAGCTCGGCATCGACCCCAAGGCGTATCGCTGACCCTCGGCCCCGGCACCCAACAGATGGCTGCGCGGATGCGCCTCCGCATCCTCACCACTCATTTCATCCGGGCTGCTTTCACGAGATGCGTGTTGCTAGAACGAGTACTCGGCGGACAGAATCAGGTTGCGACCGGGTTCGTTGCTGCCCGAGCCGTGAATGCGGTAATCCTTGTTGAAGACATTCTCGACCGAAGCCACCAACGATACACACTGCTTCAAGCGGTAGCCGACGCGCAGATCCATCACTCCATAGCCCGGCGTGCCGCCCGGCGGAATGCGTTGGGTGTCGCTCTTGTCGGCGGCTGTCAGGCGGTCTTCCCGGTCGGAGGCTCGCGCGGCCGCCTCGGCCCAGAAGTGCCGGTTTGCGCGTGTCCATCGCAGCGCCGTATAGACCGTCATGGGCATGGTGCGGACCGGCTCTGTGATCTTGGTGCCATCCGCATCACGGTAGTCAGTGTATCCCTCCATCCAGGTGAAGCCCGTGCGCACGAGCCACTGCTTGGCCACACGCACCTGCAGTTCGCTCTCGACGCCGTGGACATAACCGCCGCCGCCGTTGATCTTGGTATAGGTCCCGGCCGTGTTCAGGGCCCGACGGATGATGAGATCGCGGATGCTTGTGTGGAAGCAGGCCGCGTGCCACGCCACAGGATCAGCCGTGACACGCGTGCCGATCTCGCCGGTCACGAATGTTTCCGGGTCCAGATTGAGCGCAGGCGTCTCAATGTCGGAACTGCGGCTCACGTCAAACCGGGTCAGATCCGACAGGTTGGGCGCCCGGTAAGCCTGCGCCAGAGACACATACGCCAGCCAGTGGTTCGGGATCAGATGACAGGCCAGACGAAGGTTTCCGGATAGATCAAACCAAGCGGCATTCATCGATGCGGGCGTATGCGGGTCCGTCGCGAAATTCTCGTAGCGGCCGATGTCCGCCAACGCATACGTGGCGCGCGCCCCCGCCGTCAGGTCCCATCGCTCCGCCAGTTTCACGCGGTCCTGCAGGTAGGCCGCCGCCGTATGATAGATCGTGTCGTCTGCAACCGGTCCCTGAATGCCAATGGACTTCAGCGAGCCGTCACTGCGATAGTTGTAGCGGAAGCTGTCAATCCCGTCATGGATGTATTCCATGCCATATGCCCACGTGCCGAGGCCGGTTTCTTTCAGAAGATCGGCACTCATGCCCCAGGTCTGCACATCAAAACCATCCGTTGTTCGGGAGAGATCCTTCTTGGTCACCGCTTTGGTCTCTTCCTGACGCTGGTAATAGAGGGTTGTCTGCAACGTGTCGTAGAAACGGGTCGGCTCACGGTCAACATAACGCAGATAGGTCAGCGTATGATCCTGATCAAAGATGTGCACCGGCTCCGTTCCGACTGCGGTTCCGTGCCACGAGATCCCGTACGGCGTGCGGTGCGTGCGCCAGACATCGTTCTGACCGACACACAGGTGGGCGAAGATCAGTTCGCGATCACCTTTCAGCGCGATCCGCACCTTGGCGTCATAATCCAATTCGTCATAGCCGGTCTTGCGCTGCCGACCCACATGCCTGCCGCCATCGAGGTCGCCAAAATTCCGGTAGGTGGTGCCAAAAAGCCCCGCCCATTGGCCGGTGCCGTATGCGCCCTCGGCGCGTCCAATCACGGAGCGCTCGGCAGTTGCCACGCGCGCCGCCAGGCGTCCGCCCCAAACGTCAGCCCCACCCTTGGGAGCATACTCCGGAAACCGCGTGAAGGCCTGCAGCGTGCCGCCCACCGCATCAGAACCATACAGCGCCGATCCCGGCCCTTTCAGCAGCTCGCATGCGTCGAGCGAGTAGCTATCAACCGTATTCCAATATTGGTTGGCCCCTTCACGGAAAACAGGCGAGTTGAGACGGATGCCGTCCACCAGCATTAGCGTCCGGAAACCGGTGAATCCGCGAATATAGGGCGACCCCTGACCGTAAGAAGTCTTCTGCACCATCACGCCCGGGGTCATATCAAAGGCTTCGGGCAGCGTCCGCGTTTGGTTCTCGTGCAGTTCCTGCGAGGAAATCCGTGTCACAGAGGCCGCCGCCGCGTGGATCGGTTCCGCGACACGCGAAGCCGTCACAATGACTGGCGGCAGATTGGTCACCTCGCCTGCCACCGCCCATCCACACACCCCGACGACACCCAGCACGGTTCCGATTCCACGCATTGAAGACTCTCCTTGTGATGATGATGCGCTGTTAAACGCCCGCCTGCCGCAATCGGTTCAGCACGAGAAACTCCGGGGTACGACGCATTCTGGCTCCTGCGCCAACGCCGCTTGGTCCCGCTGACACTTTCTGGCTGCCGACTCGCTTCCATACCCCACGTCTAACGCCACCGTGCATGGGAAGGCGTCACTCCGGGTATTAATGGTTTGGCATGAGCACGCAGGCATACTGGACACCCCCACCCCGTCGTAGCGCTACAATCTATGCGCGGCTATTCGGCCACAAAACCCGATGGTAATCCGGCCCGATCACCCCAATCGCTACGACGCCACTTTGGGGAAATCTACGATGGGTATTTGGACCGCAACACTTCTGCGTAGCGGTTCCGTTCAACCGTCACAAACCCAACATTGCGTCTTGGGATATCATTATGTAAATTCACTAGCATCCCATAGGCTCAGCCCACGGGCTTAAAAAATGCTGACCGGGCGGCCGAACGCCTGTAACCTACAGGCGCATGAAAACGAACACACGTCGACGGCGCCGCCAAGCGCCCCGCGCCCGCGAAGGCGCGGCAACCCGGCCAACGAGACGTAATCTTACCGGATTCCGGCAGACTTGCAACCTGATTCCCGGACACTTGGTTCAAAAACTGTCGCGTGAGTTCGAGATCGACGCCCGAACATTCAGTGCGAACAGTCACGTGCTCTCGCTGCTCTACACGCACCTGGCGCACACTGACAGCCTGAACGAGACTTGCGACGCGCTGCGCGTGCATGAGGCCGAGTTCATGCGCATGCGCGGGGCGACGTCGCCGGCGCGGAACACGCTCTCCAAC
>VGWG01000004.1 GCA_016873675.1 Lentisphaerota bacterium
GACGGCATCACGCATGTGATCAATTACGAATTGCCGAACGAGCCGGAAACCTACATCCACCGGATCGGCCGCACGGCCCGTGCGGGCGCCGACGGCGACGCGCTTTCGTTCTGCTGCGCCGAAGAGCGCGACTACCTGCGTGACATCGAGCGCCTCCTCCGCCGTCCGATTCCGGTCGATTCCCGGCACGGCTATCACTGCGAAGCCGCGAAACACGCGACCGGCGACGCGGCGCGTCCGCCGCCCAAGCAACAGCACGGCGGCAGAGGCCGTCCACCCCGGAACACGGGCGCGCGTTCCCCGAGGCCTCAGGGCCGGCCCAACCACGGCCCCTCCAGAGGCCGGTCGTAGCGTGTCCGTCAGTCCACGCGCCCCATCTTGCTTGCGGCGCGTGACCGCGCTGCCGTTCGGTCTTATTTGCTGTTCTCGGTTTCGCGTCGCGCCGTCAGCGCGCGGTACAGGTCTCCGGCGTTCTTCGCCGCAAGCACCGCCGCACGCCCGCGTTCGTCCAGAACCGCGCGCACGCCCGCCATGAACTCCAGATAGGGCGCCGTCGCGCCTTCGGGACAGAGCACCAATGTGAAAATGCGCGACGGCTTGCCGTCGGCAGACTGGAAATCAATGCCATCCGGCTTCACACCCACTGCACACACAAGCCCCTGAACAGCCAGGGTCCGCGCGTGGGGGCATGCGAGCCCGTCCTTGAGGCCGGTCGACATCGCCAGTTCGCGCTTGATCACCGCATCCAGCGCCGTCTGGCGGTCGGTCAAATGACCGGCGGCCACCAAGAGGTCGAGAAGCTCGATGATCACAGCCTCCTTGGTCGCCCCCTTCAAGGTCGTGGTCACCGTCTCCGGCTTCAGATATCTGACCATCTTGTCCGCGGCGCCCTGAATGTCCTGCGGCCCTTTCAGGCTCTCCTGTTTCAGAATGCCGGCCGCGTCGAGCGGATGCCGCAACGCCTTGAGCGTCTCTTCGATCTCGGCCATCACTTCGTGCATGGCGGTCTTCACGAACTCAACCTCGTGCTGGTCAGCCTCAAATTCGATGCGGTCCTTCTGGAAGGTGATCCCGATCACCATCGCATCCTTGCGCACCTGGTAGATGCCGTTGCCGTGGTCCAGCGTGTGCACAAAAAACCCTTCGCGCCGGATGGCGTCGAGCAGATGGGACAACATGAGCTGCGCCACCTGCGGGGTTGGAAAGGCGTAGATCATCAGCGGCAGTCGCGCGACCTCTTTGGAGTTGTCCCGCAACCCCGACTGCGACGAGCGGAACGCGCGCACCAGGAACGGAGGGGGGATCACGGTCGTCAGCAACGTCATGAACACCGCCACGCCGAACACCTCCGTCGTCAGGAAGCCGCTGGCCAAGCCGATCCCCGCCACAATCAGCGCCACCTCGCCGCGAGGGACCATGCCCAACCCGATGCGCAGCGCGCCCCGCAGGTTGAAGCCGCAGAACAGCGTCGGCAGGCCGCAGCCGACCAACTTGGCCAGTACCGCTACGGCCGTGTAGATCACGCCGAAAAGCAAAATCTTCGGATTCATGAACTGGGTGACGTCCACCATCATCCCCATGACCGTGAAAAACAGCGGCACCAGGAAGGCAAAAATTGGATGCATCGCCTCCCGCACCACGTGGCTGATATCGGTCCGCGAAAGCGAAAGCCCCATCACATAGGCGCCAATGATCATCGCCAGATGCGCCTCTTCGAACAGCCCGGCCACGATCATCGCCAGCCCCAGCGACATGATCGCCATCTCATTATGGCCCCCCAGAGCCTTGAGCCCGGTGCCGATGTGCCGTGCGGCGAGCACGCCAAAGACCGTCGCCCCCAGCCAGATGCCGATCGATTTCACGGCAATCATCCCGATCTGACCCCAGTTGATCCCTTCGGCGACGCCCGTCGCACCCGCCGAACCGATGACGCCCATGCCGATCGCCAGCATCACGATGCCCAACACATCGTCCAGCACCGCGCCCGCCAAAATTGTGGAGCCCTCCGGCGTATCGAGCTTCTTGCGCTCCGAAAGGATCCGCGCCGTAATGCTGACCGATGTCGCCGTCGACATCACGCCCAGGAAAATACACCCCGGGTCAAAAAACCCATAAACGCCGGGCTTGAGCATGGGCAACAGCCACATCCCCGTCAGTGCCCCCGTCGCGAATGAAAAGACCACGCCGCCCACGCCGACCAGCGTCCCGGCGACCGCGAAGCGCGCAAAGAGTTTGAGATCGGTCTCCAAACCGACCAGAAAAAGCAAGACCACCGAGGCGACTGAGCAGAACCCGTATAACTCCGGCGAGACGGACGTTCCCTCAACCTGGATCAGGTTATGGACAAAGAACAGACCATTCTCGAAACCAGGCAGCCACGGGATCGCCAGCCCGCCCAATAACGACGGGCCGATCAGGATGCCAATGCACAGCTCGCCCAGCACGCCGGGCATGCGGCACTTCTCAAACGCCATGTTGCCCACGCGAGCCGCGAAGAGAATCACGCCGATCTGGATCACCAGATGCATCATCCGCTCGGTCAGCCCCAGCCCCTGCGTCCCTCCGCCCTCCGAGGCAAAAGCCAAAACAGGAAGACAGGCAAGCAGCGCACACAGGACACCCGAAAAAGAGCGGGAAGGATGACGGTTCATGGCGTTAACCCCAAGATTTGAAAGCGCACAGTGAAGCACGTCGGTTGAGAATAATCAAGTGATAAGAAAATGAACCCGTGACGCAGGCGGTGCGTTTAAGGTTGTGTCACGGACGAAGAGGAAAGATCCATGTCGTAAGCAGGAGCGTTATGAAGTCACTGATCGTGGGGCTGATTGTGGCCGCGTGTCTGGGTGTTGCGATTCTGGTCTGGCGTTCGAAAGGCCGCGCCGAAACCGTGCCGCACGCGGTGGCTGCGGTGGCCGTGGAGGCGTCCGCGCCAGCGGTCGATGGTGAGCCGTGGCGGGCTCAGGCCCGCGAGGCAGCGGCGCGGGGGACCGCTTGGCTGATCGCCCATCAGGGCGAGACCGGTGCGTGGTCAGATCCCCGGTTTCCGGCGCTGAGCGGGCTGGCGCTATGGGCGCTGACCGGCTCGCGCGACGCGGCCGCCGCCGGGGCGATCGACCGGGCGGTGGCGTATCTCCTCACCTGCGTGCAGACGAACGGCGGCATTTATGCCGAGGTTCCGGGGCGCAAGGGAGGGGGACTCAGCAATTACAACACGGCCATCTGCCTGACGGCGCTCCACGCAACCGGCCGACGGGATCTGACGCGGGTGCTCCAGAACGCGCGCACCTTTCTTGCCGCTTCCCAGTATGCGGGGGCGGACGAGTTCCACTTCGGCGGATTTGGCTACGACCACCAGAACCAGCGCGAATACACCGACCTGATGAACACCCATTACGCCGTCGAGGCGATGGGCCGCACGCAGGATGTCGAAGACCTGCGGCCGGCCGGGGAGGCCCGCGCCGATGTCAACTGGGAGCATGTGTTGCGCTACGTGGGCCAGCTCCAGGCAAAAAACGAAGATGGCGCGGACCACGCGGGCGGCTTTATCTACAACCCGATCGACCCCAAGGCTGGCGTTGAGACGAACGCCTCCGGCCGGGTGGTTCTTCGCGCCTATGGCAGCATCACCTACGCGGGTCTGATGGCGATGCTCTATGCCGAGGTGCCGCGCGATGATCCCCGCGTGATCTCGGCGGTGGATTACGCGGCCCGGCACTGGACGCTCGACGAGAACCCGGGCATGGGTTCCCAGGGACTCTACTTCTACTACAACGTGATCGCACGGGCGCTGACCGCCGGGCGGATGGACGCCGTCGTCCGGAAGGATGGCGCAGGCGACCCGATCCGCTGGCGTGAGGATCTCGCTCGCAAGCTGGCCGCGCTGCAAAACCCCGATGGTTCGTGGACCAACGCCAACAACCGGTTCTGGGAGAACGACCCGGTTCTGGCCACCGCCTATTCCCTGCTCGCGCTCCAGCTCGCCGCAAGCGGACAATAGAGGCAGAATTCGGTTTTTTTTGGGGGGCTCTTGCAAAACCCTGGACAGGCTGGCAGTGGTGCAGGCGTCTCGCCTGCAATTCCAAGACTGTTCCACATTTTGCAGGCGGGACGCCTGCACCACAAGGGGTTGTGCAAGCGCCTCTAGCGGTAGATCTCGCCTTTGCGGAAGGCGGCCCAGGCGGTCTCGAACCAGGTGTCGGTTTCGGGAATGGGGCGGCGCGGCACCCAGCGGTGGGTGAAGAATCCGTCGCTCGATGGAAGTGTTTCCAGGACCTGTTCGCGGAAGGCCGGGTTTTCAGGAACGAACGCCCACTCGGCGGGCAGGCTGGGATGGATGCGCGTGCCCGTTGGTTCCTGGACCAGCGCCGAACCGCGGCTCCCGACGCCGCTGGCCAGTTGGAAGGCAATGGCGTCCAAGTAGGCGAGCTGGGCGATGGCGAGCGAGCGGGTGCGAAGCGCCTCGGCGCGGGTGGCGCCGCCGGTGTGGCTGCATCCCGCAGTTTGAATGCGGGACACTTGGGCGCGGGCCTCGTCGCGCGCGGTGCGAACGGCGTCTGCCGATCGAATGTGCGCTCCCGCGCGGCTCATCCGGGCCTGAAGTTCGCGACGTTCGTCGAGCCACGAGGCGGATGCGCCCGAGGCGCCGTTCAACCACGCCTCCAGCGCCGCCATCTGGGCGGTCGCAGCCGCCTGCGCGGCCGTGATATCGAGCGTCGGCTCGCGGCGCGTGGCGGCGATCTGTTCAGCCGCGCGGAGCGCGCCGACCTGTCCGGAGTTGAGCGCCGAGCCGCCGGGGCGGCACACGCCATGCGAGCCGTTCACCTCGCCCACGGGGAAGAGCCCCCGAACGTTGAGCGACTCCCACCAGGCGTCGGCGGCAAGCCCCCCGTTGTTGTGCTGGGCGCAGACGGCGACCTCGAGCGGCTCGGAGGCCAGATCAATGCCATGGTCGAGGTAGAGCTGAATCGCGCCGGGGTTCATCGTGCGCAGCCGGTCCAGCGGTGTGCCGGAGGTGGCGCGGGACTTCTCCAGATAGGAGCGGGCCTCGGCGGAGAGGCGGGCCAGGTCGAATCCGGAGGGGTTGCCGCGGAAGTCAAGAAAGACCCGGCGCCCGCGGCCGACCGTTTCGATATAGACCAGAATGTCGATGAGCGAGGAGCCGCCCGCCACTTTCTGGGTGTCGAACGGCCACTGGTACCCCTTGAGAAAGACGCGGGAATACGCATCGGCGGGGTCGTCAAACCACGGCAGCAGAAATTCGCGCGGGTCTGAGACGCCGTCCGCCGCTGTGCTCACGAACTTCGGCGCCACCTGCATGTAGGTGCCCGAGACGTTCCAGCGGAATTGGATCGAGGCGAGGCCGTACTGCGACTCGGGCAGCGACTGGGCGCGGACGCCGGCCTCGATGGCGAGACCGATGCCGCCGGTGTGGCAGGTGGGATAGACGCTGGTCTGATAGAGGCCGCCGGGACCGCCGACGGCGAACACGGTGTTTTCGGCCAGAATCGCCTCGGCCCGGCCCGCGTCGTCCAGCATGACCGCCCCCGCCGCACGGAGCGGGCGGGCGGGATCGGAGCAGGGGATCGTCAGCAGGGACACAACGTTCCGATGCTCAAGGACGGGTATTCCCATCCGGGCGACTTCGGCGATCAGCGCGCGGCACATGTCGCGCGAGGTGTAGGGGCCAACCGATGTGGCGCGCTGCCGGGGGTCGTGGTCCGTCTTGTACCCGACGAACTGGCCAAAGCGGTCACGGGGGAAGGGGACGCCGAGATTCACCAGATTGATGAAGGCGCGGGCGGAATTGGCCGCCTCGGCGAGGGCGAGGTCGCCGTGCATCGAGCCGCCGGCAAAGAACGTGTCGGCCAACTCGCGCGGCGAATCCGAGGCGCTGGCGCACAGAGCCAGCTTGTAATAGGTCTGCTTGTCCGAACCCGTGTTGATCGATGTTCCTTGGTCGAGACCCTCGGTGACGATCAGAAGGTCTTCGATGCCCAGGCGGTGGAGTTGAACGGCGGCGTTCAGGCCGGCGGCGCCGGAGCCGATGATGAGGGTGTGGCAGGTGCGCATGGGGTCTCCTTGTCGGGGGAATAAACGAAGAACTCCCGGCCGTTGCTGACCGGAAGCTCATGCGTCTGTGAGATGGAGGTGCGAAGCGGAGTTGAACCGCTGTTCGAGGTTTTGCAGACCTCTGCCTAACCGCTCGGCCATCGCACCCAGTTTATTTCTTCATAGCCGAGCGGTGTCGGGCGACGACTCGCTTGTTGTAAGCGTCGCGCCGGGCACGTTTCAGGCGTTTTCTAAGTTGCTGTCCCATAAGTGGGGGCGAACTTTACCACGAAGGGCGGGCCGTGTCAACGCGGTTTTTCGTCCGGTTTTTTCGTGCGTGCAACCCGGAAGGCTGAGAACGACGTCATCCGTTGATGCGGCTTGGCCGGATGCGGCCGGCCAGGCGCACGGCTTGTTCCGGGTCAAACTGCGCGGGCACGCGCGTGAGCGCGTTGGCCATGCCGCAGCCGAGGCCGGTGCGGACCGCGTCGGCGACGCGATCCGCGTTTGCGAGCCAGGCGTGGATAAAACCCGCCGCCGCGCAGTCGCCGCTGCCGATCGGATTGTTGACGGGGATCGCCGGCAGATCGTAACGCATCGCGCCGCAGGCACCGATCAGATAGGCGGGATTGCCTCCCTGAGTGACCCAGACCCAGTTCGCCCCTTCCGCGCGCAATCGTTCTGCCGCGTCGAGGATCGCAGTCTCGTCGGCGCAGGCCGTCCCGCACGTTTTCTCCAACTCGCGCACGTTCAGCTTGACCAGCAGCGGGCCATACGGGAGGATGCGCAGCAGCCCGCCGCTGTGGGAGTCGATCACCACCGGCACGTTGGCGGCCGTTGCCACCTGCACGAAGGGCGTGTAAAAATCCTCATCCATGCCGGGGGGCAGCGTGCCGCTGATCGCCAGCAGCCTCGCCTGCGTTGCCAACCGCCGGTTGCGACTGACAAATGCAGTCCACGCCGCCGCGTCTGGCTCTGGCCCCTCCTCGATCAGCTCGGTGCTCACGCCTGCCCCGGCGTCAATCACCGTCGTGCACGACCGGGTCGGCCCGGCCAACGGGGTGAAGCTGGGGTGGATGCCGCGCGCGCGGACATAAGCCGCAACGAACCGCCCCGTCGCGCCGCCGTTGAATCCCGTCACGCGGGCCGGCGTGCCGAGGGTGGCCAGCGCGACCGCCAGATTCACGGCCTTGCCCCCGGCGGTCTGGTGGCACTCGACTGCGCGGTTGACCTCCCCAAGCTCGACGTGCCGGAACACCAGCGTGCGCTGCAGCGCAGGCATCAGGCCCAGACAGACCACGTCCGGACGCGCTCCGGGATTGCCGATTTTTTTCACAGTCTCGTCCTCTTGAGGCACTTGCAAAACCTCTTTCGTCGGTTCTGCAAGAGGCTCTCTTGTCATGTGCCGACTGCGGGGGCAGGCGGATGCAAGCGGGTCTCGCCCGCATCGAGCGCGTCGAGCGCCGCCTGCGCCGCAGCCGCCTCGGCGGCGCGCTTGCTCGCCCCCTCCGCCTCGGCCGCGAATCCGGTGCTTAGCGAGACCCGCACGCGGTACTGCGGCTGGTGCTCGGGTCCGACGGTCGCGACCAGGGTGTAAAGGGGGACCGAGCCGTCGCAGGCCTGAGTCCGTTCCTGAAGCCGTCCCTTGGGATTCCCCGCATGCAGCACGCCGATCATCCGATCGGCGTCGAATTGGCCAGCCAGAAACCTCAGAAAGAAAGCCCGCGCGGCCTCGCAGCCGCCATCCAGCCAGATGGCACCCAGAAGGGCCTCCAGCGTGTCGGCCAACGCCCCCTCGCGATCGCGTCCCCCCGATCGTTCTTCCGACTTGCCTACGCGCATCAGCCCGCTCAGGCCCATCCGGCGCGCGACGTCGGCCAGGGTTCGGCCATTGGCGACCTGAATGCGCAGCAGGCTCAACCCGCCCTCGTCGGCATCGGGATGGGCGGCATAGAGGTGTTCGGCGGCCAGCAGCCCGAGGACTGCGTCGCCGAGAAACTCCAGTCGCTGGTTGTTGGCACCGGTTGTGGCATCGGTGCGCCAGGAGGGGAGCGTGAGGGCGGTCATCAGCAGCGCGATGTCGATAAAGCGGTAACCGGCGAGGGCCTCGAACGAATCGGCCAGCCACCGGCCATCGGCCGAGGCCGGCAGATTTTCAGGCCTGGGATCGTCAGCGAAGGCGCCACGCTCTTCTTCCACAATTATTTCTCTTCTTCGGCGAGCAGCGCCTGAATACGTTGCACCACGGTGGTGATCTCGTTCTGGTTCCGCAGCACTGTGTGCAACAGGTTACCCATCTCGACACAGCGGTGCAGCGACGACAAACGGGCCCGTTCCAGAGTCGTTCGCCGTTCCATCAGGCTGGACACCACGCGTTCGAGTTCGATGATCCGCTCATCGGCGCGAGAGAGGTCGCGGCGCAAATGGACAATCTGAGCGAACATGTGCTCGGGGGTCTCGTCCAGATCGGCAATCTCCATCCCTTCGGGAATGGGAACCTGAACCAGCTCGCCACATTCGGTGCAGACCACGGTCAACCCCGCGCCGCGAACGTTGATGACCATGGGATGGTCACAGTGCGGACAGGTGAAATCGATGTCGGACCCTTCATCAATGGGATTGCCCTGATCGTCGACGCGTCCCACTGTGGGTGCAGGCATCAAAACACCCGCCGTCCCCTCGCGGTCAACGCCGTTCTCGGCGTGTTCTGTCTGGCTCATATCACCCTCCGTTACGACGCGGCGATTCAAGCTGCAGGCCGGTTCTTCATCCGAAAACGCGGTCAAACGCCATCAAGCCTTGACAATATCGGCGCTTTTGAGGCAGGACGCGCAAATCTTGATCTGACGCGAATTGGGCCCATCCTTGATCCGGATGCTGCGCAGATTCGGCAGAAACCGACGCTGGGTAATGCCGGTCGTGTGCAAACCGATGCCGCCCTTGTATTTGGCAAGGCCGTGACGCACAATCCGATTGCCCGTCATAGGCCCTTTGCCACACATATCACAAACTCTGGACATAAACAGTTCTCCTTGAAAAAGAGAGTCAAGGATAGCATTGCGCAGCGAATTGAGCAAGGGCATTTTACACCAGGACAAAATGCAACCACACCGGCAGGGTCAGCAGACAGACCAGGTGGGTGACAAACACCACGGCGGCGGCAAAGCCGGGATCGCGGTCATGCAGCTCCGCCAGCGACACGCTCACCATGGCGCTGGGCTGAACCGCCACCACCAGCAGCGTGTTCAGGGACAATCCGTTCACCGGCAGCGCGTAAAGGAGCGCGACCGCCAGCGCGGGCACCGCCACCAGGCGGAGCAGCACCGTGCCGGCCATTAACCGGTTCCAGATGTGATGCGGACGGATATCGGCCATCCGGCAGCCGCACACCAGGGCCGACACCGGCACCGTCGCCCCGCCCATCAGGCGGCAGGTTTCGATGCCCACCCGGCAGGTCTCACCCAGCAGTCCGCCCGCCGCCGGCAACAGCCCGCGCGCTGCCAGCACCGCCCGCAGCCCGGTCACCGCGAATGCCGCAGCCAGCGCGATCAGCGGCCCGCTGATCAGATGCTTCAGGGCGACCACAGAGAGTGTGGCGCCCGTGAGGACCCGGATGCCCAGCGTCCACACGAAAAACTCGGCCCCCATCGCCGCAAACGCGACGAGCGCCACCGCCCGCTCCCCCCATAGGCTCGCGACGATCATGATCGGTAAAAAGGAGTAGTTGTTTACGGCCACCACGAAACGGAAGCACGCTCGCGTCCCTTCCGGTCGTCCGCGCAACAGCGGCAAGCACCCCCGTCCCACCAGCCAGCCAATGGCCTGGATTAGAAAGACGGCCGCCGGAAGCATCCAGTTGGCGCACAGCTCGTTCCAGGACAGATTGCGGATAATCGCGCTGAACACCAGCGCCGGGTAAAACAGGGTGACCAGCACACGCGAGAGCTGCCGGTTGAAAGCCGCATCAATGACCTGTCTGTGGCGCAGCCACGCCCCGCAGGTCATCATGAGGAAGATCGCCGTGATGTTCAGAAAGATTGAAAACATTATGCCAACACCTTGCAATACGTGACGCGCGCGTCGCCGACATCGTAGAAATCGGCGAGTACCTCGGCCTGGTCAAACCCGGTCCGCTCATAGAACGCGCGCGTCGCGGCGTATTGCGGGCGTCCCGACGTCTCGGCGTACAACCGCGTGCCGCCGCGCCGCCGCACCTCCGCCTCAGTCTCCTGGAGCAGGATGCGCCCCACGCCGCCGCCCTGCGCCGCCGGGTCGACGGCGATCCAGTAGAGGTCGTGGCTCGATCGCGTGCAGGGGACCGGGCCGAAGCAACTGTAGCCGACGACCGCGCCATCGCGCTCGGCGAACACAAAGAAATACCCCGACGCTTCGCCCTTGGCCAGGCGTTCCTCGATCAGCTCCCGAGCCACGCCCACCTCGTCGGCGTGGAAGAACCCGGTCGACGCGACGATCCGGCGCACCGCCTCGGCGTCTTCTGGCCGTACGTCGCAGCGGAAGCGGAGCGTCGCCGCCGCTGCCCGGGGGCGTCCCCGGACAACCGGGACGGCCGCCGCGTCGCCGCCGCGCGCGACGCGCCGCCGCGCCTCCTCGACCAGCCCGCAGACCGCCGCACCGTAGCCGATTCCGGCCGCGTCCAGCGCGGCGGCGAATCCGGCGTCCGGCGCCAGGCACGGATTGGCGTTCACCTCCAGGATCCACGCCTGCCCGTCCGCATCGACGCGGAAATCGACCCGCGCGTAGCCGGAAAGCCCGAAGACCCGCCAGCACGCTCGCGCGAGTTCCTCCAGCCTGGCGCACAGCCCGTTTTCGGCCGCGCGGTCCACAAAACGCCGTACCGTGTGTGCGCACTCGAACGCCGCCGCGTCCCATTTCGCGGCATAGCCGATGATCCGCGGCTTGCCCGGCGGATAAGCGACGAAGACCAGCTCGGCGGGCGGAAGCGCGCGCACCGCGCCATCCGCGCCCGCGATGAGGCCGACATTGAACTCGCGCCCGTCGACATAGCGTTCGGCGAACCAGCCGTCGCCGCGGCCAGCCGTCACGGCCTGCGCCGCCGCAGCCGTCACGCCGCGCAGGACGCTGGCGTCGTCGAGCCCGACAGACGCATGCTCCCAGACCGACTTGACGATCCAGTCGCCCCGTCCGCCCTCCGGCGCGGCAGGGTCCTGACCCTCGACCCAGTCGGCGGTAGGAAGGGCGGCCGCCCGCAGCAGACCCTTCGCCAACAGCTTGCCGGACGTCGCGAATTGAGCCTCGGACGAATTGCCGGTGAAGACCACGCCGACCGACTCCAGCGCTGCGGGGACCAGATGAATCAGGCGTCCGCTGCCCGCCAGACTCTCGACCAGGTTGAAAACGACGTCGGCGTCCCGGACGGCGGGGTGGCAGACGAGCGCGTGCAGATTCAGCCCGCAGGGGACGACCCGCACCGCATGCCCCGCAGCCTCCAACGCCGCGCGCACCGCCGCCGCTTCGTCCAGCACATCGCGCTCATCGGGCGGCGCGCCGGGCGGCACACATTGATGGAGGATTGTGATCGTCATAGCCCCTTCCCTTCGCCCCGCCTGTGCTTGTCAAAGTGGACCAGGCAGAAGAGCTTTTCCAATTCCATTCGGATGTCGATGTTCTGCACGCAGAACTGCTCGTCACTGCGCAGCGGGGTGGGGGTGAAATTGAGCACGCCGCGGATGACACCGGTGCCGCGGAGTTGCTCCAGCAGGTGCGGCACGGACTGTTCGGGCGTGCACAAGATCGCCACTTCAATGCCATGCTTGCGGATATAGGCGGGCAATTCCCCGATGTCGAGCACCGGCACGTCGGGGACGGGCGAGACGACCTGCGGGTCGCTGTCGAATCCGGCCACGATGGAGACGCCGCCGCGCCGGCCGCCGAACGAGCGCAACAGCGCCTGCCCGATCTTGCCGCAACCGATGACCACGGCGCGGCATTGTGCCGACGTTCCCAAAAGCGCGGCCATCCGCGCCAACAGGCCGGTGATGTCATAACCGCCCCGCTTGACGCCGCGCATGCCGAAGGCCGCAAAATCCTTGCGCACCTGCGAGCCGGACAGGCCCAGCGCGTCGCCAAGATTTCCCGAGAATACCTTGCTGAACCCCATCCCTTGAAGTTTCAACAATACGGATCGATAACGGGACATCCGCTCGACCGTTTCGCGGCCAACCTCAAGCGGCGGATCCGTCACTGTTTGCTTTGTCCGGGACATGAAGCGCCTCCTGCTGTTTATGAAACGGCTTGTCCAGTATCCAGAAAGTCAGACTATAACACAAAACAACAGTATGCCATCTTTTATTGGGCGTGTCTATCCCCTTGTAAGCCGCATCAGTACAGCACTAACGCAATATGGAGCAACAAACATGACACGATACTAGTTATTATGCATACTTAATAGCATATTTCAGCAGGTATAATCTTTTTTAACAATAAATCGTTTTACTCTTGTCAATCCCATCCTGTTCTGGAATAATGCATAAATTGTTTTCGATTCATTCCGCCTTCGGCCGTGGGCCTGGGGGCCGGATTTCAGAGAGGGTGAGCATCGTGAGTAGTGTCAAAACTGAGACGGTGGCAACGTCCCCTGCGTTGACGGCCGAACTGAAGACGTTCATCGCCGAATGGAAGAGCAAGCCGGGCAATCTGATCATGGTGTTGCACCGCGTTCAGGAGTGCTTCGGGTACATTCCCCGCAAGGTGGCCTTCGAAGTCGCCGACCTGCTCAATGTGCCGTTGGCGCGTATTTATGGCGTGATCACGTTTTACAATTTCTTTAAGCTGACCCAGCCGGGCCGCAACCGCATCCAGGTCTGCATGGGGACGGCCTGTTATCTGCGCGGCGGCGAAGATGTCATTCTCGAGATCGAGGAGATGCTGGGTGTGGGTTTGAACACGGTGACGCCGGACGGTGAATTCTCGATCGAGGCGGTTCGCTGCCTCGGCTGCTGCGGGCTCGCGCCGGTTCTGGTGATTAACGGCCAGGTTTACGGCAAGGTGCTGATGAAAGACCTGCCGAGCATTCTCGCCCAATACAAGAAGGCGTCGTAGGACATGCACGCCTCACTCTGTGACACCATTGCCGATGTGGTGCAGAATGCGATTGAGGCGGCTGCAACACGAATTGAGCTTGATGTGTACACGGGATCCAATGCGGTGATGGTGACGGTCAGAGACAATGGCAAAGGGATGGACGCGGCGCACCTGCGGCGCGCCTGCGATCCATTCTATTCCGAGCCGGGCAAACATGCCCGCCGTCGCGTCGGACTCGGGCTGCCCCTCCTCATGCAGATGGCCGAGCAAACGGGAGGCAAGGCCGACATCCAGTCGGCGCCCGGCCGGGGGACCACCGTCTCCTTCCGCCTCGACACCACCCACCTCGACACCCCTCCCTTGGGAAACCTTCCCGTCACGCTCGTCGGCCTGATGACGTTCCCGGGGAATTACGAACTCGCGGTCACCCGCCGCGCCGACGCCGCCGCCTATTCCGTGACGAGAAGCGAACTCGCCCACGCGCTCGGCAACCTGGAAGAGGCGGGGAACCTCTCGCTCGCACGACAGTATTTCGAGTCTCAGGAAGACGGTTTGAATGCGGAGTAAGGTGAGGGCGGCGGTGCCGGCCCCGACTCCACTGAGGAGAACACGATGAGTGAAAAATTGACGTTGGACGCCCTGCGCAAGCTGCGCGACCAGAAACAGAAGGAACTCGCCATGCGCGACCCTTCGAATAAAGAGATGCAGGTGATCGTCGGCATGGGGACGTGCGGCATCGCCGCAGGCGCCAAGGAGACCTTCGCGGCGATCCTGGACGCGCTGGAGCAGCGCGGGATGGCCACCGTCCTCGTCCGCCAGACGGGCTGCATGGGGTTGTGCCACTCGGAGCCCACCGTTGAAGTCATTGTTCCCGGCATGCCCAGCGTGATCTACGGCAACGTGAACGCCAAGATCGGCCGCCAGATTGTGGAAGAGCATGTCGTCGGCCGCAAACTGCTCGATAAACTCATTTGCGACCGCCCCGCGATGGATATCATCGGCTAACCAGGGAACACGTCATGGGATACAAGCATTACATCTTGATTTGCGGCGGCACCGCCTGCGAATCCAATCACGGCATCGAGCTTGTGGAGGCGCTGAAGCGCGAAGTTGAAGCCGCCGGCCTCGTCAACACGGTTCAGGTGGTCCGCACCGGATGCCTCGGGTTCTGCGAAAAAGGACCGATCGTCAAAATCCTTCCCGAAGATACGTTCTATGTCGAGGTCAAGCCGCAGGACGCGGCCGACATCGTCAACGAACACATCATCAAAGGCCGCACCGTCACACGCCTCCTCTACGACACCAACCAGAGCAAGAGCCGTGTCGGCATCGAAGGGATTGACTTTTACCAGAAGCAGTTCCGCATCGTCCTGCGCAACTGCGGTGTAATCGACCCGGACAAGATCGACGAATACATCGCCCGCGAAGGGTATGTCGCGCTGGAAAAGGCGCTCTTCGAAATGACGCCCGACCAGGTGCTCGCCGAGCTCGATAAGTCGGGGCTCCGAGGTCGTGGCGGCGCGGGCTTCCCCACCGGGAAGAAGTGGGCCTTCGCGAAAGTTCAGAAAGCCGACCAGAAATACATGGTCTGCAACGCCGATGAGGGCGACCCCGGAGCCTACATGGACCGCTCGACCCTCGAGGGTGACCCGCACTCGGTTTTGGAAGCCATGACGATCGCCGGCTACACGATTGGCGCATCGAAGGGGTACGTCTACATCCGCGCCGAATACCCGCTCGCCATCACTCGCCTGGAGACCGCCATCGCCCAGGCCCGCGCCTACGGCCTGCTCGGCGAGAACATCCTCGGCTCTTCCTTTAGCTTTGACATCGAACTGCGCCTCGGTGCCGGAGCGTTTGTCTGCGGCGAAGAGACCGCCCTGCTCGCGTCGATCGAAGGCCGCCGCGGCATGCCCACGCCACGGCCTCCCTTCCCGGCTGTCAAGGGGCTCTGGGGCAAGCCGACCGTCATCAATAATGTCGAAACCCTGGCGAATATTCCCGTCATCCTGCTCAAGGGCGGCGACTGGTTCGCCAAGATCGGCACCGCCACCTCCAAAGGGACCAAGGTCTTCGCGCTCACCGGCAAGGTGAAGAACTCGGGCCTCATCGAGGTGCCAATGGGAACGACGCTGCGCGAGATCATCTATGATATCGGCGGCGGCATCCGCGGCGGCCACTCTTTTAAGGCGGCGCAGACCGGCGGCCCCTCAGGCGGCGTGATCCCCGAGCAGTTCCTCGACCTGCCGATCGATTACGAGAGCCTCGCCAAGATCGGTTCGATCATGGGATCGGGCGGATTGATCGTCATGGACGAGACCGACTGCATCGTGGATGTGGCCAAGTTCTATCTCGACTTCACGGTCGATGAGTCGTGCGGCAAATGCGCGCCATGCCGGATCGGCGGCCGTACGCTCTGCAACCTCCTCACCTCCATCACCCGCGGCACCGGAACGCTCGCCGACATCGATCGGATGCGCGAGATCGCCGATGCGATGCGGAGCGCGTCGCTCTGCGGACTGGGCCAGACAGCGTCCAATCCGGTTGTGTCGAGCCTCCGCTATTTCCTCGACGAGTACCAGGCGCACATCGTGGACAAGAAGTGCCCATCCAAGAAGTGCAAGAGTCTGCTCTCGTACCGGATCGACCCGCTCAAATGCGTCGGGTGTACCGCCTGCGCCCGCGTCTGTCCCGTCAACGCCATCCGTGGGGAACGGAAGCAGGCGCATGTGATCGATACGGCCGCCTGCATCAAATGCGGTCAGTGCTTTACGGTCTGCAAATTCGGCGCGGTTTCGCGCGATTAAGCCCATCGCCCGTCTGGAGACGATTATGAACAACTCGGTTACCCTCGAAATCAACGGCATCCCCGTTGCCGTCCCGGCCGGCACGTCTATTCTGAAAGCCGCCCGGAGCGCCAACATCCGCATCCCCACGCTCTGCTATCATCCGGACCTGAAGGCCTGGGCCGCCTGCGGCATTTGCGTGGTGCGCAACGCCAATTCGCCCAAGCTCCTCCGTGCCTGCTGCACCGAGGTCGCCCCGGGAATGAAGATCACCACGCACGATCCCGACATCGTCGCGATCCGCCGCACCGTGCTGGAATTGATCCTCAGCACCCATCCGAATGATTGCCTGCAATGCCCGCGCAACGGGCGCTGCGAGCTGCAGAAAATCGCCGCGGATTTCGGCATTCGCGAGAATCCGTATGGGTCCCGCGTCGAACGCCTGCCCCAAGACACCTCGACGCCGTCGCTCGTCCTGAACCCCGAGAAGTGCATCAAATGCGGCCGCTGCGCCCTTGTCTGCCAGGAGATGCAGGGCGTCTGGGCGCTCGAATTCCTCGGGCGCGGCGAAAAGACCCGCATCGCACCCGCCGCCGACTGCACCCTCGCCGAGTCCCCCTGCATCAAGTGCGGGCAATGCTCGGCCCACTGCCCCGTCGGTGCCATCTATGAAAAAGACGAGACGGCCAAAGTCTGGAATGCCCTCAAAAACCCCGACCTCCACTGCGTGGTGCAAATCGCCCCGGCGGTCCGCGTCGCCATCGGCGAAGCCTTCGACCTCCCCCCGGGCTCCCTGATGACCGGCCAAACCTACACGGCCCTCCGCCGCCTCGGGTTCAAGGCGGTGTTCGACACCAACTTCGCAGCCGATGTGACCATCATGGAGGAGTCCGCCGAATTCGTGCAGCGCTTCGCCCATGGCAAGGGCGCCCTCCCGTTGATCACCTCGTGTTGTCCCTCGTGGACCGACTACATGGAGAAATTCGCTCCCGACTTCCTGGAGAACTTCTCGTCGTGCAAGTCGCCGCAGCAGATGCTGTCCGCCTTGGCCAAGAGCTATTACGCGGAGAAGATGGGAATCGACCCCGCCAAGATCTTTATGGTCTCGATCATGCCCTGCACGGCCAAAAAATTCGAAATCACCCGCTCGGAGACGATGCGCTCCACAGGCCAGCAAGACACCGATGTCGTGCTGACCACCCGCGAACTCGGCTACATGCTCAAGGCTTCCGGAATGGACTTCGTGAATCTCCCGAAGACCGATGCCGATAACATCCTCGGCGATTATAGTGGCGCCGGCACGATTTTCGGCGTCACCGGCGGCGTGATGGAGGCGGCGCTCCGAACCGCTTACCACCTCGTCACCCAAAAGGAATTGGCGGACGTTAAATTCGAGGCCGTCCGCGGCATGCAGGGCGTCAAGGAGGCGGTCGTCGATATTCAGGGGACCCCCGTTCGGATCGCCGTTGCCCACCAGATGGGGAATGTCGAGCAGGTGCTCGAGGCGATCCGTGAGGATCGCAAGGCCGGCCGCAAGCCACGCTATGACTTCATCGAGGTCATGGCCTGCCGCGGCGGCTGTATCTCGGGCGGCGGCCAGCCGCTCGGCGCAACCGATGAGGTGCGCCTTGCCCGCACCAAGGGGCTCTACGCCGATGACGAGCGCTCAACCACGCGCTGCTCGCATCACAATCCACACGTGCAAGAGATCTACCGCGCCTTTCTGGGCAAGCCCCTGAGCAAAAAGGCACACCAGTTCCTCCACAACCCCTACAAACGACGCAAGGTCTACGCGAAATAGGCGGGCCAGAAGTGCAGGCTTCCGCAGCGGCGAACCACACGCTACAATGGTCCCCAATGAATGGGGAGAAGCCAATGACGGAGGGTGGGGGATGTGGCGGGGGCAAACCGCCGTGGATCCGGGTGAGGGCCGGCCAGGGCGGGGCGTCTGCGGCGACGCGCGACCGGCTGCGGCGGCATGGCCTGCATACGGTATGCGAGGCGGCGGCCTGCCCGAATCAGGGGGTCTGCTGGACGGCCGGACGCGCAACCGTCCTGATCCTGGGGGATCGCTGCACGCGCGCGTGCCGCTTCTGCAACGTCGACAAGCGCCCGGTGGGCGCGCCCGATTCCTCCGAGCCGGCGCGCGTGGCCGAGGCGGTGCGTGAGAGCGGGTTGCGCGAGGTGGTGATCACCTCGGTCACGCGCGACGATCTGCCCGATGGAGGCGCGGCGTGCTGGGCCGAGACGGTGCGGCGGATCCGCGCGGCCGCGCCCGGCGTGCTGATCGAGGTCCTGACGCCGGATTTCCGGGGCGATGCGGCCGCCCTCGACGCGGTCATCGCGGCCCGGCCCGATGTGTTCGGCCACAATCTGGAGACGGTGCCGAGGCTCTATCCCGCAGTGCGTCCGCAGGCCGATTACCAGCAGTCGCTCGCCGTGTTGTCCCGCGCCGCCGCAGCCGGGCTGATCATCAAGACCAGCCTCATGCTGGGCATGGGCGAAACGGCAGACGAGTGCGCGCAGACGCTCCGTGACGCGCGGGCGGCAGGGTGCGCGATCTTTTACGCCGGACAATATCTGCAGCCGAGCCCGCGTCATCTCCCGGTGACCCGGTTCGTCACACCGAAGGAGTTTGCGGACCTTCAGATCGAGGCCCGGCGCGTGGGCTTTGCCTTCGCCGCCTGCGCGCCGCTGGTGCGCAGCTCTTACCACGAGGAGGAGCAGTCGGCGACTGTGCGGCGCATGACGCAGATGCGCGAGGGATGGAACCCATGAATCGCGTATTGCTGATTACGGCCTATCCCTTTCATCCGTGGTGCGGCGCGGCCCTCCGGGCGCGCCACACCGCTGCGGCGCTCGCGGGATTGGGCTATGGGGTTGACGTGTTGGCGCCCCCAGGCGGGGAGCCTCCCGAACTGCCCGGCGTGCGGGTGGTTCAGACGCCGCACATTCCGTGTATCGGGCCGATGCGACCGGACGGCGCGTCGGCGCGCGCCATCTATCGCTTCCTGCTGGCGGTGTGGGCGCTGGCGCTGGCGCGCGTCCACCGCTACCGGATCGTCCATGCCGTGGGCGCGGCCTGGCCCGCAGCCCGGCTCGCTGCGCGCTTGTGCGGCAGCGGCCTGGTGTACGAGGCGGATCCTCAGGATCGCCGCGCGGCGCGGCGCACAAGCCGGGCGCTGCGCCGCGCCGATGCGGTGATCGCGGCCGAACCGGAGGGGGTGGACGCGATGCGAGAGCTGGGACGCCAGAGCCGCGCCTGCCTGATTCCCGACATCCCGGGCACCTGGCAACAGGCCGACGAGGCCGGTCGGCTCGACGTGCGCACGCGCCTCGGCGCGGCGCCCGATACCCCCGTGCTGACCTATGTGGGCTCGTTCCGGAAATTCCAAGGGGTTGATCTCGTGTTCAACGCGCTTCCGGCCGTGCTGCGCGACGAGCCGCGTGCCCGACTGGTCATGGTCGGCGGCACGCCTCAGGAGATCGCCGCCGCCCGCGCCATTATCAGCAGGGCCGGACTGGAGCAGACGGTGGCCTTTCTCGGCCGGATTCCCGCCGTCGACCTGGTGCAGGTGCTGGGCGCGTCGGATATCCTGCTCGCCCCCCGCCGCACGGGAACGCAGGTGCCGATGAAGGTGCTCGACTACCTTCGTTCCGGGACGGCCGTCGTTGCGACCGACTGCGCGGCCAATCGGATCGCGCTTTCTTCCGCATGCGCCCTTCTCGTGCGTCCCGATCCAGAGGCGCTGGCCGCCGGCATCCTGGCGCTGACCCGCGACCCGGATCGCCGCGCCGCCCTGGGCGCCGCCGGGCGCGTACGGGTCGAGCGCGAGTTTTCATTCGCCGCTTTCCAGGATGGGCTGAAGCGGTGCTATGCGTATGTGCTGTTGACGGGAACACCATGAACGAAGGTCCACGCATACAGGTGTTGGCCTGCGGCGTCCTGGCCGCGGATCTGCGGGCGCTGGCGCCGAAGATTCCGGCCCGGCTGACCTTTGAGTTCTTGCCGGGCCAGCTGCATGCCACGCCCCATGAGCTGCGCCGCAGGCTGCAGGAGCGGATCGATGCGGTCAGCGCGGCCGGCACAGCCGATGTCATCGCGATCGGCTACGGCGTGTGCGGTCGCGGGACGGTTGGACTGCACGCCCGGGGCGTCCCGCTGCGGGTGCCCAAGACCCACGACTGCATTGCGCTGTTTCTGGGCTCCGACGCCGCTTATCGGGAGCAGTTCGCCCGCTGTCCAGGAACCTACTATGTCTCGGCCGGCTGGGTTCAGGAAGGGATGGGGAGCGCCAGCTCGGTCGCGTCGCCCGCAGAGCGTGGCGCCGGGGTTCCCGGGGGGGGCGGGGTCTGTCCGCTGGACGACGCCGACGGTCTGGGCGAGCACTACGGTTCAGAGAACGTCCAGGCGATCCGGACGTTCATGGACAGTTGGAAGCGCAATTATTCGCGGGCGGCGTTCATCGACACGGGCATCGGTAACACGCACCACGCGCGCATCGCGCAGGCCATGGCCCAGGAGAACGGCTGGGATTACGAGGCGCTGAGCGGTTCGCATGCTGTGCTGGCGGCGGTGCTCACGCCGACGCCCGATCCTCGGGTGTGCGACGTGCCGCCGGGGATGGTGACCGCGTTCGACGCCGTGTCGCGATCACTCATCGCGCGCCAGCCATCTGGCGCGGCCGGAGCGCGTGCGCAACCTGCCTCGCCTCCGTCATCGGCCGGGACAACCCGCATGCGGCGCACCGGCTATGGACTGGGCATCGACGCCGGCGGAACGTACACCGACGCGGCGGTTTTCGACTGGACCGAACGGCGGGTGGTGGCCAAGGCCAAGGCGCCGACGACCCACTGGGATTATGCGATCGGCATCGGCGGGGCGCTGGACCTGTTGCCGCCGGAGGTGTTGCGGCAGGTGCGCGAGGTGGCTGTTTCGACCACCTTGGCGACCAACGCCATCGTCGAGGGGCGCGGCCAGCGGGTCGGGTTGCTGCTGATGCCGCCTGCGGGCGATGACGGCTTGGAGCGGATCAGCCACCGGCCGGTGCGGGTGGTCCCGGGGCGGCTGGCGATCGACGGCACGGAGCTGGCGCCGACCGACCTCGGCGCGGCGGCGCGTGCGGCGCGAGAGCTGGTCGCGACCGACGGCGTTCGGGCCTTTGCGGTGACCGGCTATGCGAGCTCGATCAACCCTGCCCACGAACTGGCGGTCATGCGGGCGGTGAAGGAAGCGACCGGCCTGCCGGTGACGTGCGGCCATGAGGTGTCCGCGCTGCTCGATTACCGGGTTCGCGCCGAGACCGCCGCGCTCAACGCCCGGATTATTCCGTGCCTGGAGGCGTTTCTCGAACGGCTCCAGGAGAGTCTGTGCGTACGGGGGATCACGGCGCCGGCGATGATTGTGCGCAGCGACGGATCGCTGATGAACGTGCGCACGGCCGCCGAGCGGCCCGTGGAGACGCTGCTGTCGGGTCCGGCGGCCAGTATCGCCGGCGCCCGCTTCCTGTGCGACGCGCGCGATGCGCTGGTGATCGACATCGGCGGGACGACGAGCGACACGGCGGTGCTGCACAACGGCGCGGTGCGGATCGACCCCGACGGCGCGCGGGTGGGTCACTGGCGTACACACGTGCGGGCTCTGGCCGTGCGGACCATCGGCATCGGGGGGGACAGCGAGGTGCGGCAGGATGCCCACGGCTGGCATGTCGGGCCGCAGCGCGTGTGGCCCGTGTGCCGGCTCGACGAGGCTGCCGGCGCCGACGCCGCAGCCGCCTGTCTGGACTGGGTGCAGACCCACGCGGGCGAGGAGGCGGGATCACAGGTGATTTGCGCGCGCATGCCCGGCGGCGCGAACCTCGACGGACTGGACGAGCGTCAGCAGGCGATTTTGCGCCTCTTGGACGCTGGCCCCATGACCATCAGCCGGCTGGTTCACGAGACGCGCTGCCTGCGCCAGGGGTTTCTCGGCATCGAGCTTTTGGTCGATCGGCAACGGGTGCGGTTCTTCGGCTTCACGCCGACCGACGCGCTCCATGTGCAGGGTCAGCTGGCGATGTGGAACACCGGCTATGCGCGGCGCTATGCCGAGGCGATCGGCGCGGCCGAGCAGTTGGACGCCGAAGCCGTGTCGCGACGGGTGCTCGATCAGGTCGAAGTCAGGCTCGCGCACGAGCTGTTGATGACGCGGCTGGCCGACTGCTCCGGCGGGCAGCGCGGCCTCGACCACGACCACGGCGTCCTGGCGCGCGCGCTCCTGGACCGCGGTCTCGGCCGGGTTTGCGACGGCCTCGGGGTGGCGTTCGATCTGGGGGTTCCGATGATCGGCATCGGCGCGCCTGCGGCGTTCCTGCTCCCCGCCGCGGCCGGGCGGCTGCGGGCCGAAGTGATCATTCCGCGCGACGGCGACGTGGCCAACGCCGTGGGGGCCATCACCAGTCAGGTGCGGGTGGAGCGTCAGGTCGTGATCGTTCCCGACGAGCTGGGCCGATTGCACGTCCATGGACTTCCCGGCGCGCCGACATTCATCGCGATGGCCGAGGCGCAGGCCTTTGCCGAACAGGAATTGACGCGCTGGGTGCTGCGGCTGGCCCGGGAGTCGGGCGCGCGAGATCCCGAAGCCACGCTTTGCAGCGACGACCGGATCATCGAGGCCGCCGGCGGCATGACGGTCTTCCTCAGCCGGACCCTCAGCGCCGTGGCGGCGGGCGGGATCTAAAGCACGCGATAGGCCCGTTCTACTTCTTGTCGTGAAGCTGATCGCCGACGACGCCACCCGCGACACCGCCGATGACCGCGCCCACGACGGCTCCGGTGCCGCGGTTGCCTTTGCCGGCAACCGCCGAGCCAACCGCAGCCCCGCCAGCCACCCCGACCGCCGTGCCGACAACGGCACCCTCGTGTCCGTCCAGCGTCGCGCAACCCGAGAACACCGCCATTCCGAGGCAGGCGCTTGCGGTAATGAATCGTGTGGTGTGCTGCATAAGACCTCCTGTGTGTAGTGAGAAACGTTTCTCCTGGAAACCCCTATAGACTGGAAAACGATAAGGTTAGCACGGGTCACAGTTTACCAGACCGCCCACTGCTTGGACTAGGAGATTATGAGCAGGATGACCCTCTTGACGTTTATCAACGCTTCTGCAATGCTTCTGTCCATGACATCGCTACGTCAGACCGGTTCCGGCATGCTTTTGGCCCGTGCGGGCCGGGGCCGACCGAGGTCAGCCGGAAAGCGGTTTCTTCTCAATTACTGTTGTTCCGCTCTGGCGTTGGGCCTGGCAGGAACCTGTCGGGCTTACGAGCCGGTTGACCCGGATCACCGGCCTGCCTACATTTTGGACGTCGACGGCGACCGGACGCTGACGCTGGCGTGCGGGCTGACCGTGCCCAAAATCAAAGACGCGCGCGGGTTCCCTCATGGCGGCCTGAGCTTACGGCGGTCGCATCCGTGCGAAGACGACCGCTGCGACGTCCTCGATCTTTGGCGCGCCGACCAGTTCGTCGCCGCATGGCGCGACCCGGGCTCGAACGCGGTTACGCTGCTGAGGCTGTCATACCCGTTTCCCTACGCGCTAAAGCCGGGCCAGACGCTGCACGCGAACACCTATCTGCGCGACGCGCGGGCCCTAGCCGCTGTCGGTTACCCCGCCGTCGGACCGGAGCATGTCCAAGACTGGTTGCATTACTACTACCAGCACGGCTCGACCAGCGCCGTCCCTTTTCAAGCGGTGTCGGTCTTGGCGCACTTGGACGCTATCGACGCATGTGAGCGTTACGACATCGAGGCGGACGGCAAACCGCGCCTGCTCTATGTGTTCAAGCTGAAGGACCATGAAAAAACACCGCACCCCGACGACCTCTGGTTCGCGCTCGAAATCCGCTCGGAACGGTCGCTCGGAGCCGAACAGGAAGCGTTCGCGGAAACGTATTTGAAGGCGATCACCGTCGACCCAGAAGCGCTCGTCGCCGAGCGCGTGTTCTGGGCCGAGGAGCCGTTCGATACCTTTGTGCAGGCCAACGCCGTGCGCGGTGTGCGCAACCTCGGCGGCGAGTGGGAGGTGTTTTACCACGGCCCCTTCTGCTTGATCACGGACAATCCGGCCGCTTTCTTGTGCGCCGCAGAAGGGTTGGAGTCGCAGCAGCGAGCTTATGACCTGTTCGACGAAACGCTGTTCCCGTTCGGACCCGCCGCACTGGGCGACATCTGTGTGATTCGCGTGTACGCTACCGGGTGGGAGTTCGAGGACAGCATGCCGCGGACGCGCAAGTGGGCCGGAGGGGTGTACAATGGAGGATGCGATGAGATCGTCATGCGCGGCTGGTCGCCCGGGGGGACGGTTCACGAGATCACGCACCGGTATCTCAGCATCGCGTGCGGCAAGCGGGGGATCTCGTCGTGGTTTAACGAGGGGTTTGCCTGTTATCTGGGCGGGTGTCAGGTGACGGGGGGCGGTTCGTTCCACAGCCTGTCAACGGCGATTGTATGTTGCTCGCTATGCTTGGACAAGGGGACATGCATGTGATTGCGGAGGTCTTTACGGTTCAAGATTTCTACCTGGACAAGGAGATGGAGCGCAATCCGAAAGATCCGATCGCCGCGCTTAAGCGGGCCAAGAACTACGCTGCGGCTTGGGGCATCATCTACTTTCTACGGGAGGCTCCCGCTCTCTACCCCGGCAAAGGCTACGAGACGATCATCCCGCTCTACTGGGAGACGTTACAGAAGATCGGCGACCCCGCGCAGGCGACCAAGGTTGTCTTGGACAAAATCAACATGTCGAGTTTTCTGGAGGACCTCAAAGCGTATTTTCTGGCCCAAGCGGCGGCACGGGCCACGGGTAACGAGCGGCGGCGCAAGCGGCGGCTCGTGACTGATGATGAGCATGGCGAGTATCTGCCCCGCGAACGCCGGTTCGATTTTGCGGCGCTGATGTTTGGCGAGGATGCGTATGTGGACGACATCTCGTTTGCGGGCCGTGCCACAGTAACGAAGAAGGATCACGCCGGAGGAACCGTCCAAAACGGCCTTGCTCAGGAGCGGGACGGCGACGATGCCGACGACGAAACGGCGCTGCGAGACGGCGACGGATTGAACCGGGCTGTCGTTGTTGTGACGGTCGTGCTGACGCTTGGCCTCGCGTTCGCGTGGGGATGGCGGCGGCTCGGGTGCGGCAGGCTGTCCGTTCTTGTTCTGCTGTTCTCGGCCAGCGGCGCCATCGGGGAGCTCGCCGAGACCAACGGCTACGTGTTCACCTATCGGGTCATCGGCGATGCGGCCGTGCTTGGTGCCGGCGACGGTTGCGCCGTCGACCCGAAGCCGGAGGGCAAATTCACTGTTCCGCAGACTCTGGGGGGCCTCCCCGTCGTCGCGCTTGACGCGTACGCGTTCGCTGAATGCGAGGAGTTGACGATGCTTGAACTTCCCAAAACAGTGACGACCATCGGCGCGTACACGTTCCACAGTTGTCAGAAACTGAAGACGGTGCCGCTGCCAGAGTCGGTGGCGGAGATCGGGGTCGGCGTATTCTTCCTGTGTTCCAGCCTGGAGGCCGTCACGATACCGCCGCTGGTCAAGGTCCTGCCTGACTGGGCGTTCGGCCGCTGTTTCAGGCTCAAAACGCTGACAATGGGTAAAGCGGTCAGAAGCATCGGCAACGATGCTTTTCTCGGCTGCGCCGCTCTGACCGGCGTCACGGTTCCGGAGTCGGTCGTGAGCATCGGTGACCGCGCCTTCAAGTGGTGTTCGGGATTAAAGGCAGTCAATCTCGAAGGGCCGGTCACGGTCATCGGCGACGAGATCTTCGCAGGCTGTGTGGCCCTCAGCGATGTGGCTCTACCCGACACCTTGACGCTGATCGGCGAGGGGGCTTTTCGGTGGTGCTCCTCGCTACGACACAGCACGATACCCGAGCGGGTCACAGGGATCGAAAGCGGCGCTTTCTACGGTTGCCGGAGTCTCTCGGCACTCGAGATTCCCGATGCGGTCACCGAGATTCGGCACGATGCTTTCAGCGGGTGCCTGGGTTTGGAGCGAGCGGAATTCGGCGATGGTTTGACGGCGATCGGCGACCATGCGTTCTATGAGTGTCACGCACTCTCGTCTCTCATTTTTCCATCCTCGTTGACGGTCATTCAAGAAGCGGCGTTTTCGCGTTGCGCGGGACTTTTCTTTCTGACGCTTCCTCCGAGGTTGGAGACCCTTGAGAAAAGAGTCTTTCGCGAGTGCACAGGCCTCGTGAGCGTGACCCTGCCCCCGGCTCTCAAGACCATCGGCGAAGCGGCCTTCGAAAAATGCGCGAACGTGTCGTCGATCACCCTGCCGTCTTCTGTCACCGCAGTCGGCGCTTCGGCATTCGCGGGCTGCGTCAGCTTGAGAACCGTGGATCTCGGTGCCGTGTCCCGAATCGGGAGAGGGGCGTTCAGCGGATGCGAGAGCCTTGGCACAGTGGCACTTCCGGCTTCTTTGACGAGTCTGGGGAGCAAGGCCTTTGAGAAGTGCAGCCGGTTGTCCACCGTCCATTACGCGGGCGATGCGCCCACTGTGGGCGCCGATATTTATGCCTTAACGCCCGACGAATTGACCAGTTACGCTTTGCCCGGGACCCGAGGGTGGAAAGCCGACACGTCAGGCGAGTGGAGGGATCGTCGTTTCCATTATCAGGCATCAGAGAAGTAATGAGGCTCGCCGTTGCGCGTTCGCTCACACGCTGCGGCGGGCTTTGCATCCCCTTGTCATCCACGTCATGACGGCCGCTTGGGCAGGTGTATGCAGGCGCCGTGCACGGCGTGCGCGGCCTCCATCCAGGCCTCAGAAAAGGTCGGGTGGCAATGGATGGTGCGGCCGAGTTCCTCGACGGTGAGCTGGTTGCGGATGGCGGTTGCCGCCTCGGCGATCAGCTCGGTGGCATGGGCGCCGACGGCTTGGGCGCCCAGCAACTGGCCCGTGACGGGGTCGGCGATCCATTTGACGAAGCCATCGGTCTCGCCCACGGCCATCGCCTTGCCGAGCGCGGCGAAAGGGAAGACGCCCGTTCGAATCGCGCGCCCCTGGCTTTGCGCCTGCGTCTCGGAGATCCCGGCCAGACCGACTTCCGGCAGCGTGAAGATGCAGGAGGGGCAGACCGTCTCCACTGCGGAGCGCACGCCAGCGGCGTTTTCCGCAGCGACAATCCCCTGTGCGGTGGCGGCGTGGGCGAGCTGAATGCTGCCCGCCGTGATATCGCCGACGGCGAAGACCGAGGCGACGGCGGTGCGGCAGTTGGCGTCAACCGGGATCTGGCCGCGCGCGTCGATCGGCACGCCCGCGCGCGCCAGTTCCAAACCGGCGAGATCGGGCTTGCGTCCGACGGCCACCAGGAGCAGATCCCCCGAGACGGTTTTTCCTTGGTACGTGCCGCTGACGCCGGAGTCGGTGGCCGAGATGTCGGCGAGCGGAGCGCCTGCGAGGATCGTGATGCCCAGCTTCTCCATGCGGCGGCGCAGCACGCGGCGGACATCGGCGTCGAGCACCATCAGAATGTCCGGGAGCATCTCGATGATCGTGACCGGCACCCCCAGCGCGGCGGCCATGCAGGCGAATTCACAACCGATTACGCCGCCGCCCAGAACGAGCAGGGAACGGGGCAGTTCGGTCCGGTCGAGAAACGCGCGGCTCTCTACGACCCTCGGGTGCTGCGGGAGAAAAACGGGCATGGCCGAGACCGTTCCCGCCGCCACAATGATCGCGGGGGCCGAGAGCCAGGTGACAGAACCATCGGCGGCGACCACCGACACGCGGCGGGAGTCCTCGAAGCGTGCCGTCCCGCGGATGACCGAGACCCCAGCCGCCTTGAGCAGTCCTTCGACGCCAGCGGTCAGACGCCCGACGATCTCATTCTTGCGGGCGATCATCCGGGCATAGTCGAACGCGACGCCCTGGACGGTCACGCCCAGCGCCACGCCCTCCCGGGCGTGGAGGAACCGCTCAGACGAGGCGATCAGCGCCTTGGTGGGGATGCAGCCCCAGTTCAGGCAGGTGCCGCCGAAGCGCTCCTTCTCGATGATGGCGACCCGTTTGCCGAGCTGCGCGGCCCGGATCGCCGCAGGGTATCCGCCGGGACCTGCGCCAATGACAATCACATCAAAATTATTCATCTGTCCTGTTCCTTACGTTGGCGTGACTCCAGGCCGGAAAAATAAAAAACCCGCCAAACCTTGCGGCTTCAGCGGGAACGCGTCGCTCTGGTAGGGGTGCAGGGACTCGAACCCTGGACCCACTGATTAAGAGTCAGTTGCTCTACCAACTGAGCTACACCCCCACAATGAGTCAACGATGAATGGAGCGAGCGAAGGGAGTCGAACCCTCGACAACCACCTTGGCAAGGTGGCACTCTACCAACTGAGTTACGCTCGCATTGAAAACGGTGAAAAGATTACCATATGCCGCAGGAGGGTGCAACAGCTAAATTTTGAGGCTCTTGCAAAACCCTCCGGACGCTGCGCCTGACGGCTTGCGTCCGGAGGGTTTTGCAGGATGTTTTGCTTGCGCGGCGCGTCCGACGTGAAACAAACGGACGCGACAGGGCCATCTGTGCAAAGGGTTACAACAGTAGAATAATGGGCGGGTAGACAAACGCCTTGGAATGTGCGACACTGCCCTCATTTGTTTTGGGCGCGGACTGCTGCCGCGCAGAAAACGATGGGGCGTCGGATTGGAGCGTCAGGCGAGTCCACGCTGGGCGACGCGGCTCTTCAACTTACAAAACGCCCCGCGACGCAAGCCGTCAGGCGCCGCATCGCGGGGCGTTTTGCAAGAGCCTCATATTTCTGAACCGTTATGACTACACACGCCATTTCATCAGCCCTCGCCGAGACCCGCGCCTGGCGCTTGGCGGCCGATCAGTTGCGGCGGATAGACACCGGCTGGGACGACCCCGTGGCGCGGCTGCGCGAGATCCTCGACTGCAAACGGTGGATGGAGCGTCAGGACCATCTCCCCCGGCTTGCTCGGCTGGCCGGACTGCTCGACCCGGCGATGACGCGCAAGCAATTCTGGGCCGTCCTCGTGCCCGCCGAACGCGCAGGCGGGCGAACACGTGTGACCGATCTGGAGATCCTCGCCCGCGACCTGCCCGCTGGCGCAGCGCAGGCCGACCGCATGCCGCTGACCGTCGTGGCCGACAACATCCGCTCGGCATTCAACCTCGGCGGCATCTTCCGCACGGCGGAGTGCCTCGGCGCCGCAGCGGTCTGGCTCTGTGGCTACAGCGCCGACCCGGGCCATCCTCAGGTGGCGGCCGCAGCCCTGGGAACGGTCGGGGCCGTGCCGTGGCGGAGCTTTGAGCGGATTGGCCCCGCGCTGGCCGAGTTGCGTGAGGCCGGCGTGTGGACCGTCGCTCTGGAGACCGTCGCCGGCGCGCCCGAAGTGGGCGCCCTGCCCTGGCGCTTCCCCAGCGCCATTGTAATCGGCAACGAGCGGTTCGGCCTCGACCCTGAGACGGTCGACGCCTGCGACACGGCCGCACGCATCCCCTCATATGGCGTGAAAAACTCGCTCAATGTCGTCACCGCGCTCGCGATTTGCGCGTGGGACGCTCGATTGGCTTTCCAAAATTGAATGGCTGACACCGCGCATTTCTCTGTTGCATTGGACGGACGGTGTCCACTATGCTGATGACCGGTTGTCAGAAAGAAAACGGAGGTGGGCGATGGCTGATTGGCGTGCAGAACTCGGAGGCATCATCAACGGCAAGGGAAGGTCGACACGCGCGGAACAGGAAAACGCGCAGTTCGAGGCGTTTCTGGCCCGCGTGGTCACGCCCGCCCTGCGCCAGTTGGCCACCGAGCTGACAAGCTACGAACGGGACGCCTCGATCCGTGAGGCCCCGGCCAGCGTCGTACTGACGGTCCGAAAAGATGGCTTGGAGGAGATTACCTTCCGCGTGATGAAACGCTATCTTTCCAGCGGCATCGTCCCGTATGCTGAGGTTCGAGTCGCCAAAGGCAACCGGTACGCCAAATATGAGGCGTCGTTTCGCGACACAACCCCGATTGATATCGATGCGCTCACCGAGGCGGACATCATCGGCTGCTTCATCAAATACTATCGGATGCTCCACGACGGTGACGGGGTCTGACGGGCGTCAAATGACCAGTGGCACCTTCTCCCATTTGCGAAGCCATCGGGGGAATATCTGAGGGTCGCCGGGGACGGCAAGCAGTGCGTGCCAGTAGCGGTGGTTGGACGAGACTTCAAAGAAGCGAATCTCGGCTGGAACGCGTTCCCCCGAGAGGCGCGTGGCCAGCCTGCGGCGCAGTTCATCGGCGCTCCCCCCCTGCATGATGCGGCCCTGCAGGAACCAGCGGTCGGCCGTCACGCGCGCCGCGCGCCACGGCCAATCGGTTGAGGCGTCATCCACATGCGCCCCCCGCCAAATGTCGTAGATGCGCTCATCAACCTTGATGGCCGCGCCGACCCGCTGGGCGTCACTGGCGGCGGACAGGACCGGGAGCCTGCGGCCGCCAAAGCGCAGGGCGGTCCGCTCGGCCTCGCGCAGCACCCGCGGCACGGGGATATCGAGCAGGGCGCCGAGACGGGAGAAGAGGTGGCTGCAGGCGTCCGCATCCAGCAGGCAGGCCGAGGGTGTGAGCGACGAAAGCGTCCGTTCGGCGCTGGTGGTCCAGCGATTCGGCCGGAGGACGATGCCGGTGACGTTCATTTTTGAGAAAATCGCACGCGCGCTGTCGGTTGCCTGTGGCGTGAGGGTGTTCTCCTCGGCGGTCTGGCAGTCGAACACATAGAGGTGGCCGTTGCGGCAGACGGCCACATCGAGGCGGAGGGGCTCTTCACGGAGCGACGTCCAGGCGATCTGGACGTTGAGGCGGACGTGGGGGACGCCCATGGCGTGGAGGGTGGTGGCGAGGAAGTCGCGCAGGTCATAATCATAGTCACGGCACGGCGCGCCGGTGCCGGCGGCAACCATTTCGCGCCAGTTCCAGTTGGTCGGGACGCCCGCAGCGACCATGCGCGCCACCTCATCGACGGTGAGGGCGAGGGGTGCCCGGCTCTCGCGCCAGCGAATTTCGGCGACGCCGTTGCAGAACGGCTCCAGCAGGTCGGTGAGCAGGCCGCCATCGAGGACATTTGCGGGGGGAGGCTCGATGCCCATGGCGACGGCTTGGCCCGAGGCGGGATCTCGGACAAGCTGGGCCCACGAGCCATCGCGCTCGCGGGAGATGAGCGTCACGGCGGGTTCGGCGAGCACGGCGAAGGCCATAGCCACACGCACGGGGAGTGTCGCGGCGGTGGCGTCGATGACCCACGCCTTCAGCTCGGGATGAAACGTCTTCCAATCGGCGAACCGACGGGCGAAGGCGTCGGCCGTGTTGGCGGATGACTCACCGGGGACGATCACCTTCAGGCGGGGCCACCGCTTGGACGCGACGCGGCGGAGGGTGTCGGCCGCCTCTTTTGACCCGGCGATGTCGTCTGTGGCGAAGAGACAGGCGACGCCCTCGGGGCGCACGGATGCGTACCATCCGAGGCTGCGCAGATGGCTCCAGGCGTCGGGGCCTGCAAAGATGATGAAGCCCGTGGCGGGGGTCAGGGGTGGCGGCATGTGGCGCTCCTTCCGGTTGGGCTCTGGCAGATGACGGGAGACGGGGATCACAGCCGCGCGTTGACAAAATCACGCAGCGCAGCGACAGACGAAAAATTCGCGAGGTTGAAGTCACCGTCCTCGATCTGGATGCCAAACGCTTCTTCGAGGCCGACGACGAGTTCGAGGAGACTGACCGAATCCACGCCATAGGCATCGGTTAGCGAGGCATCGGAATGGATCGCTTCGGGCTGGACCTGCAGAAACAGCCGTTCAACGATCATCGCTTTGAGTTTGGCTTCAACATCCGTGCTGTCCATCATACGTTGTCGCTCCCCGTGCATGGCAAGTCTGATTTTATCGAATCGGCCTTCATCTTACCTGAAAGCGTCGGTCTTTCCAATCCGAAATCCGCTTGACCCTGAAATCCGCATTCGGTTAAGCTGCGACATGTTGATCTATTCTTGTGTGGGTCGGATCGTCGTGCTGTCGGCGGTAATGTTTGCGCCTCTCACGCCGACCTCCAGCCACGCCAGTCCCCAGTCAGCCGTCTTGCCGGCCGCATTCGCCATTACCGCAGAGCCTGCGTGGGTGGATTCTGTGCCTGCGGATTTCCAGGCCGTTCCGGACGCCCGCGAGGCGATCAGCGATGGTGTCCAGCATCTCATTGTCGATAACCAGGTCTGTCTGGGTCCAACGAATGCGAGCTATTATCACTACGCCTTCCGGTTTCTGACCGAAGCAGGCGTCAGGGAGTGGTCGTCCATCCAGGTCGAATGCGATCCATCCTACCAGGCGGTGCAGTTTCACCGGTTGCGATTGTGGCGGGGTGCCGACGTCATCGACTGTCTGGACCGCAAAGCGTTTCGGGCCCTGCAGCGCGAGTCGAATCTCGAATGGAAGCTCTTGGACGGCCGGCTGACCCTGCTGGCGCTTCTGGAGGATGTGCGCGTGGGCGACGTGCTGGAATACGCTTACACCCTGACGGGTGACAACCCGATCTTTGAGGGGCGCTACGGCGGCTCCTACCTGCTCGGCTGGAGCATGTCGGTGCTCCGCCACCGGTTGCGGGTGCTCGTGCCGGAGGGGCGGACGCTGTTCCGGCGCCTCTCAGGCGCGTCGGTGCCGGAACCGGTTGAGCGCCTGTCTGAGGGGCTTCGCGAATGGCAGTGGGATCAGACCAACACGGCGCCGATCCAAGTGGAGAGCGGTCTTCCCGTCTGGCACAAGCCGATGCCGGAGGTCGTGTTCAGCGAATACGCATCCTGGGCCGACGTGGCCCGGTGGGCCGCCGCCTACTACGCCACGACGGGCAGCCTGGAACACGCCATCGGCCCTCAAATCAGCGACTGGCTTCAACGGCCCGCCGTAGCCGATCGCGCGGTGGCGGCGCTGGATTTTGTGCAGGAGGAAATCCGGTATTTCGGGCTCGAGCTCGGCGCCGGTTCGCATCGGCCGAATCCTCCCGAACTCGTCCTGCAGCGCCGTTTCGGAGACTGCAAGGACAAAGCGATTCTGCTGTGCACGATCCTCCGCGCCCTGGGCGTGGACGCGCAGCCGGCGCTGGTCAACGTGTTTGCATGCGGGCATACGGCGGATGAGCTGCCCTCGCCCTTCGCCTTTAATCATGTGATTGTCGTCGCTCGAATTGACGGCGCCACCGTCTGGATGGACCCGACCCGCGTGAGCCAGCGGGGGCGCCTGCAGGATCGCTATCTCCCGCCGTACGGAGTCGCTCTGGTCATCGCCCCCGACACGACCGGACTGACGCCGGTGGAGCCCGGAAACGCGGGGAAAACACGGACCGAGATTCACGAATGCTTTGATCTGCGCAACGCGGATGCCCCCGCCAGCCTCACCGTGCGCTCGATCTTCCGCGGGCGCGATGCCGAGAACAGCCGCGCGGGTTTCTCAAACAACTCGCGGTCCGATCTGGAACGCCACTACCTCAACTACTACGCGCAGCGGTATTCCGGCGTGCGAAGCGATGGCGCGGTGTGTGTGGAGGATGCCGCCGCATCCAATGTCCTGAGCATCTCCGAGCGCTACACCGTCAGCGCAATCTGGGTGCCCGACCAGACGCAGACCAATCGTCAGGTGGCCACCTTTAATGCGCAGGATCTGCAGCCCTACGTGGAGCAACCGGCCACGGTCTTGCGCACCATGCCACTGGGGCTTCCGTATCCGGTGGATATCCGCCACACCATTGAAATCCTCCTGCCGAAAGACTTCAGTAGCGAACCCGAGCATAACGTGATCCGTGATCCGTATCTGCATTTTGAGTTCACCTCCGCGCACACCAATCGCGTGATCACGCTGACCTATCACCTGCGTACGCTGGCCGACGCCGTGCCGGTGACGGCGCTCGCCGAGCATCTGGCCCTGCGCCGGAAGATCAGCCGTTCGCTGGAGTACGCCCTGACGGACGGCCCGTCGGATTCGCCGACGGATGGCGGGTTTGTCCTCAACTGGCCGATGGTGGGTTTGGAGGCGCTCTGGTGCGCCCTGCTGACGCTGGCGGGGATTTGGGGCTATCGGTACCGCCCCGCGCCAGTCCCCCCGCCCATCACCCAGTGGGAGACGTCGGCCAGGGCTCCGCAGGGCATTGGCGGGTGGTTGATTCTGCCCTGCATCGGGCTGGTTGTCGGCGCGTTCACGATTCTGGCGGGCCTGGCGCAACTCAGCGTGTGTTTTGATGCGACCCTATGGCGGGCTTTGACAACGCCGGGAGAACCGACCTACCACCCGCTGTGGCGGCCGACGCTCCTGTTTGAACTTCTGGGAAACAGCTTCCTCTTCGCTCTGCTCACGCTCGTGGCCATTCTGTTCATCCGTCGCCGCGCCAGTCTTCCCCGTTTCATGATTGCGCTCTACGCGGCTCAACTCGTCCTGATCGTGGTGGACAGCGCCTTGAGCCTGCAGATTCCAGATGTGATCGTGCAGTCTCAAGAGGCCGATACGGGAAAAGAGGTGATGCGCGCCATCATCGCCGCCTGCGTCTGGATTCCCTACTTCCTGAACTCCCGGCGCGTGCGCAACACGTTCCGTAACTGACCCACTGCTGGACGGTCCTGGAGACGGGGACACACCGCCGGGACCCGACGAGCCGATCATGACGATACCTGAACAGCCGGTTCCGCTATCCCGCATTTACCGCAGCTTTGCGTGGGTCGGAGCGGTGTTGTTTGGCGGCGGCTACGCCATGCTGCCGCTGCTGGAACGCGAGGTCGTCGAGCGCAGGCGGTGGTGTACGCTCGCGGAGATGAGCGAGCTCTACGCGTTGGCGCAGGTCATTCCCGGAATCATCGCCGTCAACACGGCCCTGCTGGTGGGGCATCGCTATCGCGGCGCGACGGGCGCGGCGGTGGCGGCGCTGGGGATAATCAGTGCGCCGGTCCTGGTGATTCTAGCCGTGGCGTCGGCGTTTGCGTGGGTGTCTGAATGGCCGCTCCTGGCGCGGCTATTTGCCGGGCTCCGGCCGGCGGTGGCGGGTCTGCTGCTGGCCACGGCGCTGAGGATGATCGGACGCGGTGAACGCTGGGAACGGGGCGTGGCTGCGGGGGCGAGTCTCCTGCTGCTGACGCGGGCGTCGAGCCCGCTCGGAATGATCCTCGGCACGATCGCCGCCGGGCTGCTGTGGCATGCTTGGACCGTGGCGCAGGCGAGGAAAGGGACGGCGCGATGAGTGTCCTTTTCCAACTGATGGCGGTGTTTTTCAAGATCGGGTTCTTCACCATCGGGGGCGGTCTGGCCATGCTGCCGTTGATCCGGAGTGAGATGCTGGCGCACGGGTGGATGTCGGAAACAGAATTCCTCGACATTCTGGCCGTGTCGGAGATCACCCCCGGTCCGATGGCGATCAACACCGCGACGTTTGTCGGATTCCGCGTCGGTGGTGTTGCCGGGGCACTTGTGGCGACGCTGGCCCTCGTGTTGCCGGCACTGCTGATGGTGTGCCTGCTGGGGGCGGTGTGGCGGCGGACCCGTAACGCTCCCGCCAGCGTCCGCGTGCTGGCGCTGCTGCGTCCGGTGGTTGCCGGCCTTGTGCTGGCCGCCGCGCTGGGGCTTGTCGCCGCCTGCGTCCTGCCCGTGAGGATCGGAGCGGGGGGCTTTGACACACGCACGGTGGAGTGGCGCGCACTGGTGGTGTTTGCCGGTGTGGGGGGTGCGACGTGGCACTACCGGATCAATCCGCTTCTCGGCATGGCTGGCGGCGCGCTCGCCGGATTCGTGCTGTATAGCCTCTGACTGCGCTTGACAGAGCCGACTGGAAACGACATCATTCTGCGCATGTCTTGACTGCGTGGGGACCCTGAACAGGCGTGGTATAAGGGAGTGAATGAGCGTAAGCACGCGATGGAAACCGGCGACAGTCGGATGCCGCCTCTGGCTGGCGCTTGTCTCGTGTCTGGCTGTTCTAACGGGAGAATTCACGATGGGCTGTCGCACGGCGGAAGGGGCATCGGACCGCACAAGCGAGCCTGCGTGGCCGGTGTTTGCCGTTCCGCGTATGAATGCCATTCTCCTGAATGGTGACGCGACGGACTGGCGAGAAGACGGTTTCCGCGTGGACGCGCTGATTCCGGTAGCGGGGCCGATGCCCGCGCAACAGGTGTGCGCGGCTAGCATGCGGCTGGGCTGGAACGACGCCGGGCTGCTGGTGTTGCTAGACGTTTCGGGGAGTGACTGGAACGAGGCTGAGGCGATCACGGAACTCTTCAAGCGTGACTCCGTGGAGTTTTATCTCGCGCTGCACCCGGGCTCGACCACGCGCTGTCAGTGGGTGGTCGCTCCCGGCATGGACCCCCTCTTTCCCGATCCCCGCGTGCACCTTCAGATGTCTGCCACATCCCTCACGCGGATACCGCCGGCGGTCTCGCCGGACGTGGCGCGCATGCGGACCGAATCCGGATACCGGATGGAAGTGCTCCTGCCGTGGCAGACGCTGGGCATCACGCCCAGGATCGGCGACGAGGTGGCCTTCCAAGTGATGGTTAACAGCCATGATCGCAAGGGCCGTCCGGCAGACCATCTGCTCTGGTTCCCCATGATCGGTGCAGCGTTTGACAGTCGTAAGCTGCACCGGATCCGGCTGGCCGACACGGCAGCGCCGCCGGTCACGGCGCGTGCCCGCGTCCGAGCCAACCTCCGCGAGGATCAAACGGAAGGGGACGTCTTTGCACCGGCGGCGGCAGCGGGACGCGCGGTCCGCTTGCGGTCGCATGACGGGATTCTGGCGACCGGCGTGTTGGGCGCGGCCACCAACGGGTATGCCAGCACGACCCTGATCGGTCCCGGCACGGACGGGCCGCTGGTGTGGCTGGATGTGGACGGTGAGCTAGCGGATCTCATCCCGTTGGGCTTGCCGCGTGCGGAGATGGCGATTGAGACGCGTGTGCGCCTGGAACCGTCCGCATCGGGTTTGACGGTCGTCCTGTCCCTGCCGGACGCGCCGCCGCCGGGGTATCGCATCGCGCGTCGGCAGCCCGGTGAAGCGTGGCAGGTTGTGGCGGAGAGGGTCTCCGCTGGCGAATTCCGCGACACCGCCGTGAGACAGGAGACGCGTTACGAGTATGCCGTCACCGAGGCCGTCGTCGGGGCCCGTTCGGATTACTTCTGGGTCGGCAGCGCGCTGCCCCTGCGCGACACGCGCGGCTCCCTGCTGCTGCTGGTCGAACGCGCGCAGGCCGACGCGCTGGCACCGGAGATCCGCCGGCTGACGCTCGACCTGGTCGGCGACGGATGGCACGTCATTCGGCATGACGTGTCCGCCACGCAATCGCCGTCAGAGATCCGCCAGTTGATCCGCTCCGAATACGACCGCGCGTCAGCAGACGTGAACACGGTGCTGCTCATGGGTCACGTCCCCGTGCCCTACTCAGGAAACGTCTCTCCCGACGGTCATGGGGACCACGCCGGAGCGTGGCCAGCGGATGTCTACTACGGCGCGCTGGAGGGGACGTGGACCGACGAGACCGTGACGAACACGGGCAAGGGCCGACAGCGCAACGTGCCCGGCGATGGCACGGTCGATCAGAATCAAATTCCCGGACCGGTTCAACTGGCCGTGGGGCGCGTGGATTTTGCCAACATGCCCGCGTTCCGTATCGGCGAGACCAACCTGCTTCGCCGGTATCTGGATCGCGATCATGCGTATCGGCACGCGCAAATCCCCGTTGCAGACCGCGGCCTGATTCATGACGGCTTTTTCGGGCACTTGGAGCGCTTCGCTTACAGCGGGTGGCAGAACTTCACAACCCTGCTTCCGCCGGAGAACGTGCGAACGGTCACTTGGCCCAATGTCCAACCCGGCATGAGTCTGTTCTTTTCGGGTTGCGGCCCGGGCGCGCATAAATCGATGAAAGGGTTTGGCGATACAGCTGCCCTGGTCAAAACACCGGTTGAGGCGGTCTTTTCCCTGATGTTCGGCAGCTACTTTGGGGATTGGAACACGACCGATAATCTCATGCGGGCGGTCCTTGCCCACGAGCGTGGGGCGTTGACGTGCGGGTGGGCCGGCCGACCGCACTGGTACCTGCATGCCATGGGCCTGGGTGAAACCATTGGCGATGCGCTGCGACGGACGCAGAATAATGACGGCCGTGATTACCAGCCGACAGGCGCTTTCGCGCGGGGTATTCACGTGGCCCTACTTGGCGATCCCACGCTGCGCCTGCATCCCGTGCCGCCGCCAGCGGGGCTGCGTGTGCAATCGGCCGGGCGGGGCGTGCGGTTGGACTGGCAGGCTTCGCCGCAGCAGGTGAATGGCTATCACGTCTACCGGGCACACACCGAGTTCGGTCCCTACGAACGCATCACGAAAGAGCTGATCAAAGGGGTGACCGCAGCCGATCCAGACGGGACGACGAAACACTACTACCAGGTTCGAGCCGTTGTGTTGCAGGAATCCACCACCGGAAGCTACTTCAACTCGAGTCAGGGCATTTTCACCGGGCCGTCAGGTGTGGACAGTGGAAAATAGATGAGTCATTAAGGAAGGACATCTGATGAGTACGACATGCATGACGGAGTTGATGGCCGGTACCGTTTACGCCCGTTGTGACAACCGGTTCTGGCTGGTGCGTCTCTGCGGGATGCTGCTGGGTCGGCAGGGTGATGAGAGCGACCAGGGGTTCGCGCAAGGCGTGGCGCTGCTGAAGGTGGACGGGAAGCCTTTTGAGGCCGGGCAACTCGTGCTCGACACGGTTAAGGAGTCGCCCGCCGCCGTGCGCTGCGACTGGAGGGTAGGCCAGACGGGGCTCCGCCTGACGACGGCCTGGCAGGGCGATCCTGCAACCGGGGTGGTCAGCCGGCGGGATACCCTGTGCAACACCGGGGACAGGCCGGTGGTGCTGTCGCGCTGCCTGGCGCGGTTTGCGCTGTCATCGGTCCGCTACGCGTGCTACACCCAGGCCAGTAGTTGGTGCCGCGAGAACCAGGGCGCGTGGCAACCGCTGCATGCCGGCCTGCGCCTGAGCCATATGTCCGGGCGCACCACGGAGGGATTCACCCCCTATCTGGGCCTTCGCAACATGGAGGGGGCGCAGGGGATGGCCTGCCATGTCCTGCCCCGCGGAAATTGGACCATCCGGGTGGTCCCCAACGTGCCCTACACGGTGGTTGAACTGGGGCTCTCCGACGAGAACCTGAACCGGTCGCTGACCCCCGGCGAGTCCTTTGCGTTGCCGGAGATCCTCTTCCAGCCTCTGCCTGAGGGCGAGCCGCATCTGGCCGCGCCGGCGCTGCACCGGTATCTGGTGGCGGGCCGGCTGCGCGATGCGAAACCGGAAGCGCCGGTGGTCTATAACTCGTGGTTCGATCAGCACGAGGTTCTGGAGGTGCCGCGCCTGCGTCGGCAGCTCGCCGCCGCGAAGAAGGCGGAGTGCGAGGTGTTTGTGGTCGATGCCGGTTGGTATGGCGCGGGCGAGGGCGGATGGAGCGAGCAGACGGGTGACTGGCGCGAGAAGCGCAAAGCCGCCTTTCGCGGTCGGATGGGCACGTTCGCCGACGAGGTGCGTGCCGCGGGGCTCGGTTTTGGACTTTGGATGGAACCTGAGAAGTATGGGCCACGGGCGCCGCTTCGCAGCGAGCATCCGGAGTGGTTTATTCCGGTCGGTGCTTCGGCGCGTCTGGATTTGACGTTGCCGGCGGCCCGCGCCTGGTTGCGCGGCGAGATCGGGCGGTTGGTGGAAACGTATCGTCTGGCCTGGATGAAGGTGGACTTCAATTTCAAGCTCGATCCCGACGCCTCGGGCTCGGAACTGGCCGACTACACGGCCGCCTGGCACGGCCTGCTCGACGAGGTGCGTGCGGCCTATCCCGACACCTTCTTCGAGGGGTGTTCCAGCGGCGCCATGCGCGGCGACTTGGAAACCCTGTGTCATTTTGACGGCCACTTCCTGAGCGACACCTCCAACCCGACCGATATGCTGAGGATTCTGCAGGGCGGGTGGCTGAGGCTGCCGCCCGGCCGGATTACGATCTGGTGTGTGCTCCGATCGGCCTCGCACATCGTGCCGGGGTGGGGCACCAATGTGCAGAACGCGCCGCCTGTCACCCTGGTGCCCTGCGGTGCGGGTTGGTGGGATATGGAAAAAGCGGAGCTGGATCTTGCCCTGGTGGATGGGATGGCGAGCATGATGGGGCTCGGCGGCGACCTGGCGGGACTCGCGCCGGGGCAGTTGAAGCGGGTTGCCGAAGCGGTTGCGTTCTACAAGCCGTGGCGGTCTTTCATTGCCCGGTCCGCCGGCCACCTGCTGACGCCGCCAGCGTCGATCCAACAGCGCGATGGCTGGGTTGGGTTCCAACTCCAGAGTCCCGGAGAGGAGGCCAGTCTGGTGTTTGTCTACCGGCTTGGAAATGCCGGTGCGCCCCCGTCGCTATGCCCGGTTGGGCTCGACGCCACGAGGCATTATGCGGTCGAGATCGGATTTGGCGGCGAGAAGAAGACCGTGTCCATCGATGGCGCGAGCCTCCTGCGTGATGGCCTCTCCGCGCCGCCGTTCAGGATCGTGCATCGGCGCGCCTCGGTTTTTGTGATCCGGCCGGAGCGTCTCGCGGCGAAGGGCAGGCGCGCCGGGCGGAGCGGGAGCGGTGTTCCGCGCGCCGGGTAGCCGGCGCGCCGTCTTCATGGATTTCAAAAAAGAACGAATGGAGGAGTAGATGAACCGTAAGCAGATCGAGGTTTTCAAGAATCCCGGCAACGAATATCGCGGGGCGCCGTTCTGGGCGTGGAACGGCAAGCTGGAACCGCAGGAGCTGCGTCGCCAGATCCAGGTCATGCACCGCATGGGGCTGGGCGGCTTCTTCATGCACTCGCGCGTCGGGCTCGATACGCCATACCTGTCGCACGAGTGGTTCGATTGCGTGGAAGCCTGCGTGGACGAGGCCAAGAAGCTGAAGATGGGCGCCTGGCTCTACGACGAGGATCGCTGGCCATCCGGGGCGGCGGGCGGGTTGGTGACGAAGAATCCCAAGTACCGACTGCGTTCGGCCATGGTCAAGATGCTCGACACGGCCAAGGGGTTCACGTGGACGCCCGACACGCTCGCCGCCTTTGTGGCGCGGATTGAGGGCGTCGTGGCTCGCGACGTTCGCCAAGTGCCGCGCAACACCAGGCCGCCCAAGCTGGCCGAGGGCGAGAAGCTGGTGGCCTTCGTGGTAGAACTGCAGCCGTGCAGCAACTGGTATAACGGCTACACCTACCTCGACACCCTCAGTCACGAGGCGGTGAAGGCGTTCATCACGGTCACCCACGAAGCCTATCGCAAACGGTTCGGCAAGGAATTCGGCCAAGCGATTCCGGGCATGTTCACCGACGAGCCCAACTACGGGTACGTACTGGGATTCGACAACAATACCGGGAATCCCGGCGGGCTGCCTTGGACAGGCCGTCTGCCCGCCATCTTCAAGCAACGCTATGGCTACGACATCGTGCCCCACCTGATGGAAGTGGTCTTTGACGTTGAAGGCCATGCCATGACGCCAGCCCGCTACCACTACCACGACTGCATCACGCATCTCTATGTGGATGCCTTCAACCGCCAGATTGGCGAATGGTGCGCGAAGAATAAGATGATCTTTACCGGGCACCAGCTCTGCGAAGACTCGCTCTCCAGTCAGGTTGATAATGTCGGCAGTTGCATGCGCACCTATGAGCATATGCAGGCGCCCGGCATGGACCTGCTTACGGAGCACTGGCGCGTGTTCAACACGGCCAAGCAGGTCACGTCCGCCGCGCATCAGTTCGGCGCCAAGTGGCGCCTGACCGAGACCTACGGCTGCACGGGGTGGGACTTCCCGTTTGCTGGACACAAGGCGCTGGGCGACTGGCAGGCGGCTATGGGGATCAACCTGCGCTGTCAGCACCTCGCGTGGTACACCATGTCCGGGGAGGCCAAGCGCGACTACCCGGCCGGCATCTTCTACCAGTCGCCCTGGTGGGAACTCTATCCGAAGGTGGAAGACTACTTTGCCCGTATCCACGCCGTCATGACGCAGGGCGAGGAAGTCCGTGACCTGCTGGTGATCCATCCGGTCGAAAGCATGTGGATGCTGGTCCGGTCAGGATGGCGGAACCATCCGGAAACGCGAGTGCTCGACAAGGACTGCGAGAAGGCGACCGATTACCTGCTGGCCGCGCATGTCGACTTCGATTTTGGCGATGAGGAGCTCATGTCGCGCCATGCCGCCGTGGCCAAGGTCGGGGGCGCGCCGGTGCTGCGCGTGGCCAAGGCCCGCTACAAGGCTGTGCTGGTGCCGTCCATGAAGACCCTGCGGCGCAGCACGCTTGCGCTGCTCAAGAAGTTCAAGGCGGCGGGCGGTGTGGTGACGTTTGCAGGCGAGATTGCCGGGGCCATCGAAGGGGCGCCCTCGGACGACGTGAAGGCGTTTGCCGCCACGTGTCCGCACACGCCGGAGATCGGACCGGCCATGATTCCGCCCGTGGAGTCGGCGCGGCGTCTCTCCATTGCCGGGCCGGATGGACGCGAGATTGGTGCGGCGCTTTATCTGCTACGCGAGGACAAGGAGTCCTTCTATCTCTTCGTCTGCAATACCGGCGAGGATTTTGCGAACGCCACTGCGGGGCAGATGGGGCAGCCGCTGGCCCGTGATCGCAAGCTGGCGTTTGGAGACGTGCGCATCCGTGGCTTGGAGGGATGCGAGGGGACACCGCTGGAGCTGAATCCGGAGAACGCCGCTATTGTCGCGGCGCAGGCGTCTCGCAGTGGCAAAGGCTGGGAGATTCGAACCTCGCTGTCGGCGTTAGGGAGTCGGCTCTTCGTGATCCCCAAGGCGGCGAAGGGCGCGGCTGTTTCGCGGCCCGCACCAGTGAGCGTCGTGCGCAGCGAAACACTGGCAGACGAGCGTTGGCGCATCACCCTTTCAGAAGCCTCCAATCTGGTGCTCGATCGACCGCGCTACCGGATCGGCGACAAGCCGTGGCAGGTGGAGACGGATATCCTGCGTGTGGATAAAGCGGTGCGCGATGCGCTGGGCATTCCGCACCGCGGCGGCAACATGGTGCAGCCGTGGGCGCGGGAGAAGTCGGCCCAGCCGAAATCCACGACCGTCACGCTGGCTTACACGTTCGATTGCCAGGCGCTGCCGTCGGGCGATCTCTTCCTAGCGTTGGAAGAGCCGCAGACCTTCCGCGTCTCGCTCAATGGCCATGCGGTTACCAACACGGCCGAGTGCGGCTGGTGGGTGGATCGTTCCCTGCGGAAGTTGCCGCTGGATACCGCCTGCCTGAAGCTTGGCGCCAATGAGCTGGTGCTCGAGTGCGACTATGTCGAGACGCATCCGGGGCTGGAGATCGTGTATCTGCTCGGCAACTTTGGCACGGCGGTGCGCGACACGGCCGTTGCCCTGACGGCGCAGCCGACCGCACTCAAGGTTGGCGACTGGGTGGAGCAGGGGCTGGCGTTTTACAGCGGCTCCGTGGCCTATCGGCGCACGCTGGATCTGAAGCTGGCGGCAGACGAGCGGGTCTTTGTCCGTGTTCCGGACTATCGCGGCGTGGCCGTTCGTGTGCTGGTCAATGGGCAGACGGCAGGGATCATCGGCTGGCAACCGAACGAGGTGGACATCACTTCGCAGCTCAGTGACGGTCCGGTCGAGCTGGCGATTGAGGTGATCGGCCATCGGCGCAACTCGCATGGGCCGTTCCATCTCAAGGAAAAGTGGCCGTGGTGGACCGGGCCTGGCGAGTTCACGCGATCGGGCGATTCCTGGTTCGAGGGGTACCAGTTGGTGCCCTGCGGGTTGATGGCGCCACCGGTGGTGGAGGTTCGGAAGTAGCGGCTTTCTTAAGGTGTGAGCCTGAAGCCTCGCCCGCCCGCCCGACCCGTTCAACACTAAAGTTTTGAAAACAGCCACGCGGTGACGTATACGTCCTTCGTGTGACAAAACAACTGGCCCGGGTTGCTGAGCACGTCACACCAGCGGCAGGGGATCGGGGATGGCCTCCAGCGGCGGCAGGGGCGGCAGGCGGAGCCAGCGACAGGCGGCTTCCGGGGGCCCGTCCTCGGCTTCAAACCGATGCCGCCAGCGTTTCTGGAAGGCGAGCCCGTTGCGGGCCACCGTGGCGGCGTTGTTCCGGGCTGACGATCCCTGGGTGGTCGTGCTTTCGAAATGATACATCTCTGCGGCGGGTGTGTAGACCGCTCGCCAGCCCGCCTCGCGAAAGCGGTAGCAGAGATCGAAATCCTCAAACTGGACCGGGTGGAAGACCGGATCGAATCCGCCGTGGAGATTCAGGAGATCGGCTCGGACCATCAGGCAGGCGCTGATCAGGCACTGCACCTCGGCGGCAGCGGCCCAGGCGGGTGCGCCATTGGGCTCGCCGCGACCGCGAAAACAGACGTGGCCGCGGCGGGAGATGCCGACCCCGGCGCACTGAATCGCGACCCCGGGCGTGGGATAGACCAGCTTCGGCCCGACCAGCCCGACATCCGGTGCGATCTCAATCGCCTCGCGCAGGCGGGGCAGCCAGGCGCGGGTGCGCGGCGTGACGTCGTTGTCGTTAAACACCAGAAAGTCCCCCGTCGCCGCCGCAATTCCCTGGTTGCGGGCGGTCGAGCAGCCGACGTTTTCCGCGTTGCTGAGCAGGCGCACAGGGACCCCGCGCGCCGCGCCGAGGGGATATAATTCGTCCGCAACCCAGCGCGGTGTGTCGTCCGATGATCCGTTGTCCACCACCAGCAGTTCCCACGGCGCGTCACTGACGGTGTCGCGCACAAGCGCCGTCAGACACCGTCGCGTGACGGCGATTTGGTTGTAGGTGAGTGTGATGACGGAGTAGCGCATGCTCAAGCCCGTGCTGTGTGTCGCGGCGGAGGGGGCGCTTTCGGCCCCCGTCCGGATGATCAATTCGCCGATTCCGCAAGGTCCCGTGCCGCCGCCGCAATGGCGGCTATATCGGGGATGCAGGCGGACTCCAGGACTTTGGATGCAGGGATGGGGCAGTTGGGGCCGGCGAGACGCCGGATTGGAGCGTCGAGCGAATCGTAGGCCGCCTCGAAAATGCGGGTGGCGATTTCGGCGCCGAAGCCGCCGGTGACCGGGCCCTCCTCGACGATCAGCACGCGGCCGGTCTTCCGTGCCGCCGTCACCAAGGTCTCGGTGTCGAGCGGGGCGAGGGTGCGCAGATCCACCACCTCGGCGGTAATCCCCGCAGCGGCCAACTGGTGTGCGGCTGCCAGGCAGAGGTGGGCCATGTAGGACCAGGCGATGAGGGTGACGCGGTCGCCCGAGTGCGTGATGCGCGCGCGGCCGAACGGGACGGGCGGCGGCAGGTTCCCGCCGATTTTCCATCGGAGCGGGTAGAGCAGCTTGTGCTCCAGAAAGAGGACCGGGTTTGCGCCGCGCAGCGCCGTCTGCAGCAGCCCCGAAGCGTCGGCGGCGTCGGCCGGCGCGGCGATGCGCAGGCCCGGAATTCCGGTGAACAGCCGCTCGAGCGTCTGCGAGTGGGTGGCGCCATAGCCGCGGCCGCCGCCGGTTGGGGCGCGCACGACGAGGGGGCAGGGGATCTGGTAGATATAGTGCAGCTTGGCCGCGAGATTCGCAAGCTGGTCCACCGCCAGCGTGATGAAGTCCATGAACATGATCTCGACCACGGGACGGAGTCCGGCGGCGGCGGCGCCGATGGCGGCGCCGACCAGCGCCTGTTCGGAGATGGGGGTGTCGCGGACGCGGCCGGGGCCGAATTCGGCGAGCAACCCCTGGGTCACGCCGAACGCGCCGCCATAGGCGCCGATGTCCTCTCCCATCAGCATGACGGATGGATCGCGCCGCATCTCGGCGGCCAGGGTTTCACGGATGGCCAGGGTGAAGGTTTTCATAAGAATGACGAGGGAACACGGCGTCAGTCCGACGCGAAGACGCCTTCGGTGACGGTGGCGGGGTCGGGGGCGGGACTCGCCTCGGCGAAGCGAATGGCAACGGCGATGGCCTGTTCGGCGCGGGTGCGGCAGGCGGCGAAGCGCGCCGGGTCGGTGTTGCCGGCTGCGCGCAGGTGCGCCTCTAGGTGGCGGATCGGCTCGCGCTGCCAGGCGTCGGCCTCCTCGGCCGGGGAGCGATAGGCGCGGGGATCCCCCTTGGAATGTCCCGAAAGGCGGTAGGTCTCGCATTCAACCAGCGAGGGCCCCGAGCCGGCCCGGGCGCGCGCCAGGGCGGTTTCAACGGCCGCGCGGACATCGGCCACGACGTTGCCGTCGACGGCGCAACCGGGTATGCCGTAGGCGGCGCCCCGTTCGGCCAGGCGCGTGTTGGCGAGGCCGGCGGCGACGGGTGTGGACATGGCGTAGCGGTTGTTCTCGCAGATCACGACGAGCGGGAGGCGCCAGAGCGCGGCCAGATTGAGCGATTCGTGGAACAGCCCCTCATTGGCGGCGCCATCGCCGATGATGCAGACCACGGCGCGGCCGGTGCGGCGGTGCTGGGCTTCGAGCGCGAGGCCGCAGGCGAAGGCCATGCTGCCGGCGGTGATTCCGTTGGACCCGTAGAAGCCGAGCGCGGTGTCGGCCATCATCTGGCTTCCGCCGCGACCGCGCGAATAGCCAGTCGCCTTACCGAACATTTCGGCCATCATTCGTCCGGGATCACCGCCGACGGCGATGAAATGCCCGTGGCCGCGGTGCGTGCTGGTGAGCGCATCCCCCGGCCTCAGGGCGGCTGCGACACCCACCGCGACCGCCTCCTGGCCGATGCAGACATGGGCCGTGCCCATGATGCGCCCCTCCGAAAACAAACGCTCCACCGCCTCTTCAAAACAGCGGATCAACACCATGCGTTCATAACTTGCCCAATCATCCATGGAAATTCTCCGTCGATGCGGCACAGTGTAGCGACTTTTATGCCAATGCGCCAGTGGTCAGTTTGTATTTCGATAGAGGAAGTGCTTGCAATGAACCGCCAAATCGCTAATACTATCGCCTCACATTAGCTTTACCAGCGGATTTCAAGGAGGATGCAATGGGAACAGGTCGCACACTTAATAAGAAGCCCCGCACGCGCCCCGTAAAGAGCGAAGGCGAGCGTCGGCGTCGTCAGAAGGTTCAGAAAAAGCGCCTGATCGGATTGGGCGTCGCAGGCGCCGACGCTCAGAAACTGGCGCCGGAAACGGTTCGCATCATGCTGAAGCGACCGGCCAAGGTCAAGCTGGCGGTCGCGCGCAAGGCGGCCAAGGCCGTCGCCGCGGTCGTGTGAGGTCGGAACGGATTGCGGGTAGAGCGAAGCCGCCGGAACGCAGGGTGCGTCCGGCGGCGTTTTATTTTTTGATCGAGGTGTTATGATCACGGATCTTGCGTGTAATCGGTGCGAGGCGGTCCTGGCGGACTGGCTGGGACAGGCGTTCGCCGCCGCATTCGGGGCAGAGGCGGCGGGGGTGACGATCCGTGTGCAGCCGACCGTCGACGCCCAGTTCGGCGATTTTCAATGCAACGACGCGATGCCTCTGGCCAAACGGCTCAAGCAGTCGCCGCGCGTGATCGCCGAGGCGGTTATTCGGGCGTTGCCGCTTCCCGAGTGCATCGAAAAGGTCGGGGTGGCGGGCCCGGGATTCATCAACCTCACCGTCCATCCCGCCTGGCTGGCTGGTGAAGTGACGAGGCTTCTGGCCGCGCCGCGCTGCGGCATCCCGTCCGTCGGCACCGGCCAGACGATCATTATCGACTACTCCAGCCCCAATGTCGCCAAGCCGATGCACATCGGCCACATCCGTTCCACGGTGATCGGCAACGCCCTGGACCGGATGTTCCGCGCGCTGGGCTACACCGTCATCGCCGATAACCATCTCGGCGACTGGGGGACGCAATTTGGCATCCTCATCATGGGCTACCGCACGTTCCTCGATCCCGCCCGCCTGGAGCAGTCGCCCATCGAGGAGCTGGAGCGGGTCTATGTCGCCAGCTACAACCGGACGAAAGAGGATCCCGCCTGGATCGACACGTGCCGCGCCGAGCTGGTGAAGTTGCAGCAGGGAGATGCGGCGAACCTCGAGATCTGGAGGCGATTCATCAGCCTCAGCATGAGCGAATTCGAACGGATCTACGCCCGCCTCGGCGTCACCTTCGACCTGTGCAGGGGCGAGAGCTTCTATAACAACCGCCTGGGGGAGACCGTTGCGTTGTTGCACACGCGGGGGCTGTCGTGCGAGAGCGAGGGCGCGGTGGTCGTCCGGCTGGAGGACGAGGGGATGCCTGTCTGCATCGTTCGCAAGAGCGACGGGGGCTTCAACTACGCAACGACCGACATCGCCACCGTGCGCAGCCGCGTGGAGGAGTTTGACCCCAGCCGCATCATCTATGTCACCGACGAGCGGCAACAGTTGCACTTCAAGCAGTTTTTCGCCGTCTGTCGTAAACTCGGCTGCACGACCGATCTGGAGCACGTCTGGTTCGGTCTGATGCGGCTGCCGGAGGGGACGTTCTCGACGCGCCAGGGCAACGTGATCCGGCTCGACGCCCTGCTGGACGAGGCCGAGCGGCGCGCCCGCGCGATCCTCGACGCCTCGGAGTCGGCGATGTCCGAAGCGGAGAAGCGCGAGCTGGCGGCGGTGATTGGCATCGGCGCCGTCAAATACGCCGACCTGAGCCACGATCCCCAGAACATGATCGTCTTCACCTGGGAGAAGGCACTGGCGCTGGAGGGGAACTCCGGGCCGTACCTGCAATACGCCCATGCGCGCATTTGCAGCCTGCTCGACAAATATGCCGACCAGGTTCCCGGCCGCGAGCCGCGCGCCAACGCCCTGATCCTGGGCGACGCCATCGAAAAGGCGCTGGCGCTGCAACTGATGCAGTTTCCGGCCGCTGTCGTTCGCGCCGCCAATGCCTACAAGCCGAGTATTCTGGCCGACTATTTGTTCGCCCTGTCGCAGACCTATAGCAGTTTTTATCAGCGCTCGCCCGTGCTCAAGGCCGCTGCGGAGGTGCGCGACAGCCGCGTCTGCCTCTGCGCGCGCGTGGCCGACGTGTTGCGCGAAGGGCTGGGGTTGCTCGGCATCGGCACGCCGCGAAGGATTTAGATGCAAGATGAATGACGCGTTGCTCGCTGAGTCCGATTCACCCGTAGCGGCCGCCGATGGCCCAGGCGGCGAAAGTCTCGCCAATCATCGCTCTTCCCGTCAGTCTGCTCTCGGGTGGGAAGAGAGGATAAGTCGTCGGTTCCGCAACCTGTCCACACGGGGTGCCGCGCGTTGGCGTACGATGCCGGAGAGGCCCCGCACCCTGATCATGACGGTGCTCTATGCGCTGGTCGGAGCGGGGGGGGCCATTCTCTTTCTCAAGCTGACCCATTTTTTCTACGCCAAGGGCCTGCCAGTGATGGCGGGCAAGGGCATCTGGACGTTTGCCTGGCAGAGCTTTTTGTTGCTGGGAGGGTCGTCGTTGGCGGTTGGGCTGTTGCTTCATTTCGTCTGTCCGGAGGCGGCCGGGAGCGGCGTTCCACAGATCAAGGTGGCGTATTGGAAGCATTTCGGCGTGCTGTCGTGGCGGCCAGCGTGGGTGAAGCTGGTGGCGGGGGTGATTAGCTTGAGCGGCGGATCGAGTCTTGGGCGGGAAGGGCCGTCCGTTTTTGCCGGCAGCGCAGCCGCATCGGCGCTGGCGGGGACATTGGGTGAGACCCGCGCACGTCGGCGCGGAGCGACAGCGTCCGGCGCGGCGGCGGCGTTGGCGGCGGCGTTCAACACGCCGCTGGCGGGAATCACTTTTGTGTTGGAAGAGATCATCGGCGATATGAACAGCCGCTACCTGGGTCCTTGTATCGTGGCGGCCGTGACGGGAGCCTTTGCGGTCTATGCCTGCATCGGTCGGCAGCCGTCATTTGTCCTTCCCGAAGTGGCGGGCGTCGGCTGGTATGTCCTGGCATTGACGCTGCTGGTCGCGGTTGCGGCCGCCGGGGTGGGCGTGGGCTTGCAGCGGGGCACGATGTGGTTGCGTCGGCGGGTGCGTGAGCGCAGCCGGTTGCCCGTGTGGCTACGTCCGGTGGTGGGAGGGCTGACGACTTGGGTCCTGGGCGTCGCGGCGTTCATCGTGGTCGGACGTCTCGGGGTGTTCAGTCTGGGCTATGATGATCTGTCCGATGCCATGCAGCGGGGCATGGTTTGGCAGGTGGCGGCGGTTCTGCTGATCGCCAAACTGGGTGCCACGATCGCCTCATACGCCTGGGGAGGGTGCGGGGGTATATTTGCGCCCACGTTGTTTCTGGGTGCCATGACCGGGTTTCTGTGTGGCGGCGTGATGAATCTCGTTTCAGGCTGGACCGGCTGGGGAGGCGGGGTTCTGGGGCAGCACGAGATGATTGTGCTGGCATCGGTCGGAATGAGCGCCTGTTTTGGTGCCACGGTCCGTGCCCCGATGACGGCTATGCTCATGATCTTCGAAATGACCCATCGGTTTGAGATGATACCGGCGTTGATGATCGGGACGGTGGCGAGTCAGGCGGTAGCGCGTCTGATGACTGGCAAGATGAACTTTTATGAGGAGGTGCTGATTCAGGATGGGTATCACCCGGACGAGGTCGATCCGCCGCGCGATTTGCATTCCTGGCAGCAACAGTCCGTCCAGATCGTAATGAATACTCGCCCAGTCATGGTGGAGGATCGTTCGCCGGAATGTCTGCGAGGGTTTATGGTCGAGCATCGTTACAAAACCTTTCCGGTCGTCGCCGATGGGCGCTATGTCGGGGTAGTGCGGAGATCAGCGATGGTGGAGGCATTACGGACGGCAAGCGAGGTGCCGATCGAGCATGCGACGATCTGCAGCGGAGCGGAGACGATCCAGACGGCGGCGGCACGGATGGTGCGAGAATCCTCCGATGTGAGTGTGTGGGTCGATGTGAAGACGGGGGCGGTCAAGGGAATTGTCACCCTGCACGACCTCTTTCGTGCACAAAACCGTGCCGCCGTTTCGTGACGCTCATAAGGGCTCATAGGCTTATAAGGGACGGGCCTGAATGGCGGCCCCGTACCAGACCCTCGCGCCCGCCGCCGAACTCGGCTTCCCCTTCCTCCCCGCCCACGTCGTCCGCTGCTGCTATCGCCCCTTCGACGTCCGCTGGCTCTACTGGGAACCGGAGACCAAGCTTCTCGACGAGAAACGGAGCGACTATTTTCCGCAGGTGTTTGAGGGGAATATCTGGATTGAGGCACGGCAGAAGCAAACGCAGGAGAAGTTTGACCGCGGGTTCTTCACGCGGTATCTGGCCGACAATTTCGGCAACGGGCTGTCCACTTTCTTCCCCCTCCACCTCCGCTCCGACGGCTCGTCGCTGCTGGAGGCGGCGGGAGCGCGTCCGAACCTGAGCGAGGCGGCGGGCGCCTATCTGGCCCGTCTCGGCGCGGAGCCCGAAGATCTCTTCTACCACGCGCTGGCGGTGCTGCACGCGTCCGCCTACCGGAGCGAAAACGCGGGCGCGCTGCGGCAGGAGTGGCCGCGCGTGCCGCTGCCGGGGTGGGGTGTGGACGCGGCGTCCCGCCGCGTTTCTGACGGTGTGGACGCGACGTCCTCGTCGCGTTCCACGCGGCGGGACGCCGCGTCCACCTTGCGCGCCTCGGCCGCCGCGTGGCGGCGCTGCTCGACAGCGAGACGCCGGTGCCCGGCGTGACCTGCGGCTCGGTCCGCGACGACCTCAAGCCGATCGCGGTCTGCGTCCGCGCCGACGGCCGGCAGGTCAACCCCGACACGGGCGATCTCGACCTCACGGCCGGCTGGGGCCACGTCGGCCAGGGCGGCGTGACCATGCCGGGGCGGGGGAGGGTGGAGGAAACGCTCAACGCCCAACGTTCCTTGAATATCTACCTCAACGACACGATCCTGTGGCGCAACGTCCCCGAGGCGGTGTGGGCGTACACCCTTGGCGGCTATCAGGTCATCAAGAAATGGCTCTCCTACCGCGAAAAGCCGCTCCTCGGCCGCGGCCTCACCCGCGACGAGGTCCGCCACGTCACCGACAGCGCCCGCCGGATTGCGGCGCTGATCGGGATACGGGGGGAGTTGGATGTTGTTTACCGGAAGGTGGAAGAAACTGTAGCATCTATTAGGCTAAGCATATGACAAAGAAGAATATCCTGTTTGCATTATTCACAATACCGTTTGCCATACTGACAGTCATAACCATTCTTGGTGTTCTTGAGGTGATCAAGATTCGAGATGGATATCTTGACAAACTGTTTTATGTGCTCATCCTCGAACTTATAGCGTGCTTTAAGTTTGAATCCTGGAGACATCATTTCTCTTAAGGGGATACTGGATACTTCTCGTACGAGCAATGGGCCAGATATTGAGGCAGAAGATTTCACCTTAGACAAGCTGGTTGATCCTTAGTTCATATTGGCGCCCTAATGTGCAGGCGCGTGTTGACAATATACCAGGAATGGGATATTCTGGCCTCATGAAACCGCTTCATTGGTTGCACGGAGCCGTGAAGACGCCGCCGATGACCGCAAATGCGCGCAAGGAGATGGGCTTCCTATTGCGGTTGCTGCAGGACGGCGAAAGACTGGGGCTGCCACGCTCGCGCCCGATGCCCTCGATCGGCTTGGGGTGCCACGAGTTGCGTGTGACCGATGCGGGCGGCGAATGGCGGTTGGTTTACGCGCTTGCTGGTGGCGCTGTCGTTGTTCTGGACGTGTTTCAAAAGAAGACACGGGCAACGCCCCAGGCGGTTGTTGATCAGTGCACGAAGCGGTTGCGTGACTATGCGAAGAGAGGTGAGTAATGAAAGCCATCGGTAAGGGTTGGGTGGAAGGAAGTGTACAGGAGTTCTTGGATCTTTCCGATGCCGAGGCCGCCTACGTGGAGGCCAAAGCGGTTCTCACACGGGCCGTGAAGGAGCGGCGTTTGGCGATTGGGCTGTCCCAGGTTCAACTTGCGCACGCCTTGGGAACCAGTCAGAGCCGGCTTTCGTTCATCGAGAAGGGCGATCCCTCCGTCAGTCTTGATTTGACAATCCGTGCGCTGTTTGAGACGGGGCTCGATCGGAAAGGTGTCGCAGCCGTCATGGCGGGCAAGAAGTCTGGAAAGGATAAGATCTGAATGTTGAGCGTTCCCTGGACATCTACCTCAACGACACGACCCTCTGGCGCAACGTCCCCGAGGCGGTATGGGCGTACACCCTTGGCGGCTATCAGGTTCTCAAGAAATGGCTCTCCTGCCGCGAAAAACCGCTCCTTGGCCGCGGCCTCACCCGCGACGAGGTCCGCCACGTCACCGACAGCGCCCGCCGGATTGCGGCGCTGATCGGGATGCGGGAGGAGTTGAACGGGAACTATGCGGCAACACGAGCGGGCTGAGTGAGGAGCATGTGATGGAGACAAACAAAGCTGCTATTCCTGCCGAGCGGATCGAGCGGGCGATCTACCTCATACGCGGGCAGAAGGTCATGCTGGATCGTGATCTCGCCGCGCTGTATGGGGTCGAGACAAAACGGTTGAAAGAGGCTGTCCGCAGGAATATCGAACGATTCCCCGCCGACTTCATGTTCGTGCTTTCCGGCGAGGAATTTTCAAATTGGAGGTCGCATTTTGCGACCTCCAATTCCGACCGCATGGGGCTGCGTCATGCACCGATGGCTTTTACTGAGCAGGGCGTGGCGATGCTTTCCTCCGTGGTGAACAGCAGGAGCGCGATCGAGGTCAACATCGCGATCATGCGCACGTTCGTGAAACTGCGCCGGATGCTGGAGAGCCACACCAGGCTGGCCAGGAAACTTGCCGATCTGGAGGCCAGATACGATGAGCAGTTCCGCGTGGTGTTCGAGGTATTGAACGAACTGATGGCGCCACCCGAGCCAAAGCGTGCCCCGATCGGCTTCCGCGTGTGCGAACGTCCGGCTCGGTACGCGGTGCGGCGCGCGTGAACCGCTGCCGCCGGGGCGTGGAACGGGCTTTTAGAAAGGACCTTACCGCTGATGTCGCGATTCTTCAGGGTATCCTGCGATGGGGCGAAGGTGCGGATACGCCCGCGACTTCGCTTTGAGAAGGCTGAACTATGCAGACACTCGTCACACACACAAAGCAGGAAGAGATCAAGGCGCGACTCGTTGAGATTGAACGCATCGAGGGTGTTCGCATCCTGTACGCGTGCGAATCGGGTAGCCGGGCGTGGGGGTTCCCATATGCCCTGCGCCCGCTGCTCGCCTGCCTCTGGCTGGAGCAGGGGCGCGGACCTGTTCCGACTGAGTTCCAGACGCTTGTAAAGACGGTTGTTCGGCCGGGGCCGCTCTTGGATGCGATCAACGGACTGCTTGAAAGCAAGCGGCAGGGGCACGAATTGGGTGAAGGCGCGCGCATCCCGGCCTTCGATGACTTTCTGTAAGAGGATGGCCTTCTTGCAGAGGCCGAAGCGGTGACGCTCAAGCGCGTGTTTGCCTTCCAAGTGAGGCTCCTTGATACGTTTGCCTTGGATTCCGCTGGGTTCAGGATTGAACATTTCACCGGAATGAACTATGCTCTCCCGCATTCGCAACAGGTTGTAGCAATCGGCTGATAAAGGGCTGCGTGTATGCACGTTGAGGAAACCACGGATTGCCTGCTCTCGCTTCCCGCCGCCGGTGTCACCGGCTTCAAGCCATGGAATCCGGCGTCGGCGGGTTTCTTTGTGACCTCCGACCCGCCGGGCAGTCAGCTCGGATCGGGCGGCGGCACGGCCCATGTGCTCCATCAGGCGTGGCAGGCCTCGCCGGCGCGGCAGACCGGGGGGTTTGAGGCTTGGCTGGAGGCCTCGCGCAAGCTGATTGTCCATGGCAGCGGCCAGAGCCGCCGTCTTCCGGCTTATGCCGCCGAAGGAAAGCCGTTGCTGCCCTTGCCGCTGTTGCCAGCGCGCGCGGGACAGGCGCCCGATCAGCGGCTCATCGACTTTCAACTGGACGCCTACAGCCGCATCCTCCGTCATGCGCCCGCCTCCTACCGGGTGATGATCACCTGCGGCGATGTCCTGCTGACGAACCCGGCGTTCACCCCTGCCTTTCCTGACGCCGATGTCTTGATCGTCGGCATCCGCTCGACGCCCGACGAGGGGAGCCGCCATGGCGTCCTGTTCTGCCGCAACGCGGCGACGGGCGCCCTGGATTTCTTCCTGCAAAAGCCGCCGCCCGAAAAGACCCGCGTGCTGTCCGACTCCCACGCCTTTTACCTCGACACCGGCGTGTGGCTGCTGAGTGCACGCGCCGTCTCGGTGCTCGTGCGCACGTGCGGCTGGTCGTCCGAGACCCAGACGTATGCGGGCGGCGCGCCATCGCACTACGAATTGTTTGACCGTTTCGGCCTCGCCCTCGGGGCGTCGCCTGTTGCGCCTGATCCCCAGATCTCCGCGCTTTCCGCAGCGGTCCTTCCCCTGCCCGCCGGGCGCTTCTTCCATTTTGGCACCAGCCGCAGCATCATCTCCTCCGCCGTTGAGTTGGCCCAGGCATCCGAGCGCGCCCATGCCGTGGGACTGGGCTCGGCGGAGGCGCACGAACATTGCCTGAGCATGAACGCCGACCTGCGTGTGCCGCTCACGGGCGCGAACCGGCTGCTCTGGATCGAAAACGCCGTCATCCCCGCCGATTGGACGCTGCGCGACCGCCACGTCCTCACCGGCATCCCCGCTAACACCTGGGCGCTTGATCTCCCCTCCGGCGTCTGCCTGGACTGCATCGGCCTGCGCGCCGAGGCAGGCGTCTGCCTGCGCGTCTACGGCTTTGACGATCCCTTCCGCGGGGCGCTGACCGACCCCGCCACGCGGTGGATGGAACGCTCCTTTGCCGACTGGCTGAAGGCACGCGGCCTCTCCTGCCAACAGGCGGGGCTTGCCCCAGACATCGACATCCAGGACGCGCCGCTCTTTCCGAGGCTCGCTGCGGACGATCCGCGCTGCGGGCCGTTGCTCGCGTGGATGACGGCGCTCAGCCCCACCCCCGATTCCGCATCCCTCCGACTCTGGCTGGACGCGCCGCGAGTCTCGGCGTCGGACCTGCTGTGCCGGGCCGATACGGCGGCGCGCGGCGCCGCGCGCTCGGATGCCGTCGATGCCGTTCTCGCCGGCCAACCGGCTCAGGCCTGGCAGAAGCGCTGCCTGTCGCTCGATCTCGAAGCCGTCGCGCGCCGGGTGGAGGGGGCTCCGGCCGCCGCCCTTCCGCCGCCGTTGGAGGCTCAGGGCAGCAACGTCTCCGAACTGGCCGCCGTGCATGACGTGGCCTTGCGTGACCGGCTCACCTCCGCCGTCGCTCGGCCCAACCGCGCCGCCGGTCGTCTGCGCGACCTGCTGGTGGCCAAACTGGCCGTGGCGCCGGTTTCGCCTCGCCGCGCGGCGGGAGAGGATCAGATCGTGTGGGGGCGTGCGCCCGCCCGCCTCGATTTTGCCGGCGGCTGGACCGATACCCCGCCCTATTGCCTCGAGCACGGCGGCCGCGTGGTCAATCTGGCGGTCAACCTCAACGGTCAGCCGCCGGTGCAGGCGTTCGCGCGCGTCTGCGAAAAGCCGTGCCTCGTGATTCGCAGCATTGATCTCGGCGTCGGAGAGGTGATCGAGACCACCGAAGACCTGCTGGCCGAAGAGCGGCTCGGCAGCGGTTTCGGCATCGCCCGCGCGGCCTTCCGCCTCGCCGGGTTCGACCCCGCCTTCAACGCCTCGGGTCGCGGCGCGCCGCTGGCTCAGTTTCTCCGCGACACGTTTGGCGGCGGCATCGAGCTCACCCTGCTCGCCGCGATTCCCAAGGGTTCGGGGCTGGGCACCAGCAGCATCCTGGCCGCCACCCTGCTCGGCACGCTCGGCGACCTCGCCGGCCTGCACTGGAACGAGCAGGATCTGTTTACCCGCACCCTCGCGCTGGAGCAGATCCTCACCTCCGGCGGCGGCTGGCAGGACCAGGTCGGCGGCATGGTCGGCGGATTGAAGCAGATCGAAAGCGCCCCCGGCCTGCAGCAGAAGCCGGTCATCCGCTGGCTGCCGACCTCGATGCTCGATGCGGCCATCGCCGACAAGCGGTTCCAGCTTTATTACACGGGGCTGACACGCGTGGCGCACAATATTCTGGGCGAAATTGTGAAGGGGCTTTTCCTCAACGACGCCGAGCGTATCCGCACCATCGAGGCGATCGGCTTGAACGCCGACTTCGCCGCAGAGGCGCTGCAGCGGAACGACTGGCCGGTTTTTGTCGAGGCGATCCGCCGGAGCTGGCTCCTGAACCGCATGCTCGACACGGGAACCAATCCGGCCGAGGTGCAGGCGATCATCGATCGCGTGTCGCCCTGGCTCGCTGCCACCAAGCTGACCGGCGCGGGCGGCGGCGGCTACATGCTCCTGCTAACCGACACGCCGGAACAGGGAGCGCGCCTGCGCCGGGAACTGCTGGACAACCCGCCGAATGGGCGCGCCCGCTTTGTCGATGTCTCCATCTCGCACTCCGGCCTTGAAATCACCCGCAGTTAAGGAACTCAACCATGCGCATCTCCGTACCCGGCCGTATCTGCCTGTTTGGCGAGCACAGCGATTGGGCGGGCACCTACCGCCGGATCAATGCCGACATTCCCGCCGGCGAGGCGATCATCACCGGCACCAATCAGGGGGTTCACGCCGAGGTCTCGCCGCACCCAGGCCGGCTGATCCTCCGCACCACCCTCAACGACGGCTCCCGCCTCCCTGAATGGTCGGTCGAGATGTCGGCGCCGGCCCTGCTTGAAGCCGCCCGCGAGGGCGGGTTCTACAGTTATGCGGCGGGCGTGGCCTATCAGATCCTCGTGAATTACCGCGTGCGCGGGCTCCTCATCGACAATGACCGCACCGACCTGCCGGTCAAGAAGGGGCTGAGCTCGAGCGCGGCGGTCTCGGTCCTGGTCGCGCGCGCGTTCAACCGCGTCTACGACCTCAAGCTGACCGTGCGCGGCGAGATGGAGCTGGCGTATCTCGGCGAGATCACAACCCCGTCGCGCTGCGGCCGCATGGATCAGGGCTGCGCCTACGGGGAGCGCCCGATTCGCATGACGTTCGACGGCGACCGGATCGACGTCGAGGAGCTGGTTGTCAGCCGCGACATCCACATGGTGCTCGTCGATCTTCACGCCACCAAGGACACGCGCGAGATCCTGAACAGCCTGAACCATTGCTACCCCTTTGCCGAAACCGAGACCGCGCGCAACGTCCAACGCTGCCTCGGGGAGCAGAATCGCGAGATCGTCGCCGAGGCCGCGCGTCTGCTGAAGCTGGGAGACGCCGCAGGGATCGGTGCCCTGATGACTCGTGCGCAACGGCTCTTCGACGAGCAGGTCTCGCCCGCCTGTCCCGCGCAATTGTCCGCGCCCGTCCTGCACCGCCTGCTGGCCCATCCTCCGCTGCGGCCGCTGATTTACGGCGGCAAGGGCGTGGGCTCGCAGGGCGACGGATCGGCCCAGCTCATCGCCCGCGACGCCGCCGCGCAGCGCGAGATCATCCGCATCGTCGCGCGCGACCTGGGCATGACGGGGCTTCCCCTGACGATCCAAACCGGCAGCCGCGTCCGCAAGGCGGTCATTCCCGCCGCCGGTTTTGGCACCCGGCTCTTCCCCGCCACCAAGGCGGTGAAGAAGGAACTGTTTCCGGTTGTCGGCGCCGATGGCCGCGCACGTCCCGTGATTCTCGCGATCGTGGAAGAGGCCATGGCCGCCGGGATCGAGGAGGTGGCCATCCTGGTGCAGGCGCGTGATCAGGAGACGTTCCGAGAACTCTTCCACACGCCGCCTTCCGCCGAGCACTACAACAAGCTCTCCAAGGCCGATCAGCAGGCGTGCGACCGGCTGATGGCGCTGGGACGCCGGGTCACGCTGCTCACCCAGGATACGCAGGAGGGCTTCGGACATGCCGTCTATTGCGCCCGCAGGTGGGTGGGGGGCGAGCCGTTCCTGCTCATGCTGGGCGACCATCTCTACACCTCCGACACCGCCGCCTGCTGCGCCCGGCAGGTGCTGGAGGCCTTCGAGCGCACCGGGAAAAGCGCCGTGGGGCTGCTGGGGACGCCCGTCACCGACGTTCATCACTACGGCTGTGTGACGGGCGTGTGGCGCCGCGAGCACGTCGGCGAGATCCTGGACATCTCTGAATTCGCGGAGAAGCCGACGGCCGATTACGCCCGCGAACACCTGCCCGTTGACGGACTCGCTGCCGATACCTTCCTCGCCGTGTTCGGCATCTACGCGCTCAAGCCTGCGGTTTTCGACGCGCTCGAAGACAACATCCGGCTCAACATCCGCGAACGGGGCGAGTTCCAGCTAACCTCCTGCCTCGATGCCATCCGGCGCCACGATGGCTTCGTCGGGATTTGCGTCCGTGGCCGACGGTACGATATTGGCATGCCGTTCGCGTATGTCGAAAGCCTCGCCGCCTTCAGCCGCACGCCCCTCGTGCGGACGGAAGCCCCGTGCGCGGCCACCTGATTTTCCACGGTTGTCGCCAACATTCACATCCCGGATCCAAGCCAACCGAGCACCGACCCATGTCAGCACCGCCCCATCAACCCAAAATCGGACTTGTTCTCGGCAGTGGCGGCGCCCGAGGCTGGGCGCATGTCGGGGCGCTTAATGGCCTCATCCGGCACCGGGTTCCTCTCGTGTGTGTCGTGGGCACGAGCGCAGGCGCCCTGTTTGGCGCGGCCTTTGCGGCAGGGCGTCATGACGTGGTCAACGCCCTTTCGAACACGTTGGATCGGCGGCGGCTGTTCGAACTGTTTGTCGAAATCAGCCTGTCCCGGTCCGGGCTTCTTTCGGGCCGCCGATTGCAGCGATTGATCCGGGAGCTGACCGGCGGCAACACCTTCGGTACGCTCAACCTGCCGTTTGCTGCGGTTGCCACCGATCTCAGAACCGAGCAGGAGGTCGTGATTGACGCCGGGCCGGTGGATCAGGCCGTGCGGGCGAGCATCGCCATCCCGGGCATCTTCACACCCGTGCTGCGCAACGGCTGTCTGCTGGTGGATGGTGGGCTGGTCAACCCCCTGCCGGTGAGCGTCGCGCGGGCAATGGGCGCGGATTTCGTCATCGGCGTGGACGTCAACCTGAATGTGTCCGAGCTGGGCCGGACGCCGCGCGATCCCCCGCCTGTGGCTCCGCGACAGGAGGCTGTCCCGGCCCTCGCAGAGGACGGCGGACCACCGGCAGCCTGGCGTCAGATGATCGACGACTGGTCGTCCAAGCTGCCTCCGCTGCGGCAGGCTTCACAAGCCGCACTCGCGCGCTGGTTCAAGGTCGCTCCCGGATCGGCATCGATCTTCGAGGTGCTCACGCAGACGCTCCGCCTCGTTGAAAACCAGATCACGCGGGCCCGCCTCGTGCAGGAACCGCCCGACTTGCTGGTCCAGCCTGCCGTCGGGCACATTCAGACGCTCGAATTTCAACGTGCCCGCGAAGCGGTCGCCGCCGGCGATGCCGCCATGGAGCGGGCGCTGTTGCACATGGATCAAACAAGCAAGAGGGAGGTATCGGCATGATTCAGTTTCGTGTGAATGGCACCACATGCACGCGCTGCGGACAGTGCGTGCTCGACTGTCCGTCGCAGATCATCGAGCGGTCCGGCGACGCGCCGCCCCGGATCCGCGCGGAGAACGAGGGGGATTGCATCCAGTGTCAGCACTGCCTCGCGGTCTGCCCCGCAGCGGCGATCTCGATAAGCGGGCGCGACCCCGCCGCCAGCATCGCGCTCGCCGGCGGCTCGCTCCCGACGCTGGACGCGATGACCAACCTGATCCGGGGGCGTCGCAGCGTCCGCCGCTACCGGGATGAGAATGTGGATCCGCGTTTGCTGCGGCGCCTGCTGGCGGCGCTCGGAAACGCCCCCACCGGATGCAACCGGATGGGGCTGACGTTCTCCGTGGTCGACGACAAGGACGCCATGCAGCGGTTTCGCCTCAAGGCGTTGAACGGATTGGCCGAGATGACGAAGGCGGGGCTGCTGCGGGATCCCTCTGGCTTCATCAGCGAGGCTGCGCCAGCCTGGTTCGACCAGGGCGTCGACATCATTTTTCGGGGCGCGCCGCATCTGCTGGTAGTCTCGGCCTCCCTCGAATCCGCCTGTCCGCAGGAGGATGTGAACCTGGCGCTGGCCTATTTTGAACTCATGGCCCAGAGCGCCGGTCTGGGCACGGTCTGGTGCGGGCTGGCGAAAATGGTGCTGGAACAGCTACCGGAGCTCCGGGAGGTTGTGGGCGTGGCACCGGGACAGTACTACTACGCCATGCTGTTCGGTCTGCCCGCCGTTCGCTACGCCCGGACGGTGCAGCGCGACGAGGGCGCGCGCGTCCGGCGCATACAGATGCCGTGAGAGAAGGGGCGAGTACGATGGAGTAGGGCTCGACCGGATGGACTCGTATTCTATGTCCCCTGTTTCTCCTTATAAACGAGGCTCTTGCAAAACCCCCGTGGCACGGGCGTCCCGCCCGTGAAACACGGGCAAGATGCCCGTGCCACGCCCGTACTGACGGGGTTTTGCAAGAGCCTCAAACGTAAACTCGCAACGAATGGAGCGGAACACGAGAATCAGATCCGCTTTCTTCTCCACCCCTTCACTTCGCTCCACGGAAAGAAGTAGACCGAGTAGACCACCGCATAGATGAAGAAGGACTCGATCTTCAGGATGTGGCAGAAGGCGAAAAAGAAGATCAGCAGGTGCATCCGCACGACGTTGATGTAGGGTCGGCCCATCGCGTCGCCCAGATCGTAAGGCTTCGTGTCCGGCGTCTCGGTCAGCCAGCCCGCCGCGAAACTGCGGACTGGCTTAAACGGGCGTTCGCCCTCGATCGCCCGGATCAGAGGAAAAAACACCTGTTTCCTTTCCGCGATGAGCGCCGGGATGAGAAAGAGACCATAGGGTTGCAGGAGGTGCCGGAATACCAGCGCCCACAGCAAGGGCGGATTCATGAACGCCTCGCCGAAACCGTCGCTCGGCATGCCGTCGATCGGGAAGAACTGCCGCAGAAACACCGAGTGAATCGCGTGAAAGCCGCAGAAATGAAGCGAGAAGAAACCCAGAAAGAACAGGCCGACCATCAGCCCAATCAGGATGGCCGGCAGGCACTGCGTTCGCTTGATTTCTTTCTGACGGAGCATCCGAATCCCGGTGGCGGCCCCGCCGCTCAAAATCGACAGGATCGTCAGATACCCCGTGACCAGACTGCATAACCACAAGCTCCAGACCAAGTCCGTTGTGTTCCACTTGAATAAATAGGCCTGCCCCAAACCTAGCACGAATGCAAAAAAATCCGGCAGTATCCTGCGGAACCCGTTCGTCTCGGTGTCTGGAATCTTCTCTTTCCTTCTCACTCATCTCCTTCATGTTTGTGGTGCGAACGGTTGTTCCAGGGTTCTATCAACTCCGCCGGAATCCACCCTCTCAGGGAGTTGAAGAGGGCGATGCCATCGGTGGTGCGGAGGTCGTCACGGGTGAGGGTACGTTCGGTGATGCGGCCCGTGCGCAGCAACCGGTCGCGAAAGACGCCGGGGAGGAGGCCGCTGGCGAGGGGAGGGGTGAACCAGCGGCCTTTGTTGCAGAGGGCGATGTTGGCCACGGTCGTCTCGGTGATTTCACTGCGGGTGTTCCAGAGCAGCACATCGTCTGCCTCGGGCAGGTTGACGCGGGCGTTGTCGTAAAGGGTTCGGCAGGTTGTCTTGTGTCGCAGCAGCGTCAGATCGGGGTCGATCGGTTGTGCAGCGAGGGCGATGCGCCACGGCCGGCCGACCGGCGGCGGCGCGGGGGCGGTCTCGACGACGGGCGGGCCGGCGCGGGGAATGAGCAACCGGACGCGCAGGGAAGTGTCGGCGTTGGCGACGGCCGCATTGAGGCAGCGAAGTACGGTGGAGGTGTCGCAGGGGAAACCGAGGAGGCGCGCGGAGGCGACGAGGCGGCGCAGGTGGCTGCGAAGAAGGAAGAACCCGCGTTTGGGTCGCCAAAGGACCGTTTCGAGCAGGCAGAGATCGGCGGGGGGCGCGTCGAGGATGCGGGTTTTGGCGAGCGCTTCGGCGTATTCGCTGCTTGCGCTGGAGTCCCAGACGATCCCGCCACCCGTTCCGTACTCGGCGGTGGCGGCGGCGTGATTCACCGCCACGGTGCGGATGGCCACGCTGAACTGGGCGCGACGGCCGGGCGCGACGTAGCCGATGGCGCCGGTGTAGACGCCGCGCGGGGATGATTCGAGCGTGGCGATCAGATCGAGGGCGCGGATCTTCGGCGCGCCGGTGATCGATGCGCAGGGGAAGAGCGCCGCGAGCAGGTCGGCGAGTCCGGCGTCGGTTCGCGCTTCGACATCGGAGGTCATCTGCCAGACGGTCGGATAGGGTTCGACGGTGAAGCGGCGGGGGACGCGCACCGTTCCGGGGATGGCCACGCGGCCGAGGTCGTTGCGGATCATGTCCACGATCATCACGTTTTCCGCCCGGTTCTTCGGCGAATTGCGGAGGGCGGCGCGAGCGGCGCGATCTGTGGCGGGCGTGAGACCGCGGATGGCCGTCCCCTTCATGGGGCGGCAGAGCACGTGATCGCCGTCGAGGCGAAAGAACAGCTCGGGCGAGGCGGAGCACAGGGTATGGCCGTCCAGACGGATCCAAGCGGCGTAGCGGCTCTGCTGCGCGGCGGCGAGCGCCAGGAACAGGGGCCAGGGATCGCCGTCAAACGGGGCGCTCAGACGGAAGGTGTAGTTGACCTGGTAGGTGTCGCCTTCGGCGATATGGGCGCGGATGCGGTCAATGCGGCTGGCGTAGACGGCGGGCGATTCGGATGGCGTCCAGAGGAGCGTTGGTGGCCGCGCGGCACCGGGCGGAAGGGCGTCGAGCCTCTCGGCGCGGCGGTAGAGTCCGAACCAGACCAGCGGCAGAGCGGTTGGCGTGACAGGCGGTGGCTGCGTGCGGCAGGCCGGGTCACATGCGGGGGCGGCCTCATAGGCGATGTAGCCGGCGGCGAACAGGCCCGCGCCGACACCCGCCTCGACGCGGCGCAGCAGGGGTTCGACCTCCGCCACCGTGCGGGCGGTGAGGATGCGCTCCGGGTCGGAAAAAGCCAGCCAGCGGGGCTCGCCTGTTGGCGGCGAGTCCCGCAGTATAACGGTTCCGGGTGTGTCAGGGGAGAGTGGCATTCACTAGTCGCGATCCGTGGCCTCGGCACGTGTCATTCGTGAGGGGCTGGAGCGATCACGGCCGCTGGCGTGGCAGCGGGGGCGTGCGTGTCAGAGGCTTTCGGAATGGGCTTGAGCACCATCATCCCCCAGGCGACCAGGCTGGTCAGCAAACCGACTACCGCGCCAATCTTGAGCCATTCCATGAATCCGATATGCGCGTGGTAGCGTTTCTCGTACATGCCGAGGGCGACGATGTTGGCGGTGGACCCGATGGCCGTGATATTGCCACCAAAACAAGCGCCGAAGAGGAGCGCCCACCAGAGGAGCGAGAAACTGGCATCGCTGTTCTGCAGCACCTGGATGACCGGGGTGAAGGCGGCGACAAAGACAATGTTGTCGACAAAAGCCGAGCCGATGGCCGAGACGAACAGCACGAAGGGGATCATCGCCTTGGGGCCGCCGGTTACCAGGGCGTTCAGCTTCTTTGCCAGTTCCTCGGTGACGCCCTGCTGTTCCAGTCCGCCGGCCACGGCGAAGAGCATCATAAAAAAGAGGAGGGTCCACCATTCAACCTCATGTTCGATGTAATGGCGCGCCCGCTTGGGTCGGTAGAACATCAGCAGGCCGGCGATGATCAGCGGCGTGATGATCAGGAAAGCGTTTTTGTTCTGGGCCGCGATTTCGGGGAGGACACCGGGGCCGACCAGTCCGAGCAGAAGTTCGAACTGGTGGTGGCAGGCGATCAGAGCCACGGTGCCGAGCAGGATCACCAGGCCGCGGCGGTGGGGGATGCGGAAGAGCGGGCCGAGCCCCTCGTTGGCGCTGCGGCGCTCGGCCATCCGCACCGACATCAGCCGAAGATCTTTGCGGAACCAGACCATGCAGGTGGCGGTGGCGACAGCGAGGCAGACGGCGGCGACCGGGGTCGCGTGCTGCAGAAAGTAGCCGAAGGTGAAGCCGGCCTTGGTGCCGATGAAGACGCCGACCGGATTGCCGAGCATGGTCGCGGAAGAGCCGATGTTCGTGGCCATAACCGAGATCAGCACAAACGGCGTGGGCTTCAACTTCAGGGTGTCGCAGACTTGGAAGACGAGGGCCAGCATGACGACGATCGAGGTCACTTCGTCGACCACCGAAGCCATGATCGCAGAGAGCAGGCAGAGAATCAGGGTAAAGATCCAGCCGTTCATCTTACGGAATCCGATGACGCTTTGGATCAGCCAGGTAAAGAGGCCGAGGTCTTTGAGGACGCCGACAATGGTCATCATGCCGATGAGGAAGAAGATAATGTCCAGTTCGGTCGCGGCCAGCATCCCCTTGAGGGTGAACACGCGCGTGCCGATCAGCAGGGCGATGCCAAGGAAAGCGGCGGCGAGGCGGTATTGCCAGAAGAAAAGCGTGGTGCAGATCACGGCGATGAAGGTGCAGACCGAGATCACCTGGTTCGTCTGGTGGGCGATGCCGACCACATGCGCCAGCCAGCCGAGGGTGCCGGTGATCGTGACCAGGGCGGCGGCCTTGGCGAGTTGTTCCCTGACGGATACGGGATGCGGGTTGCTGGAGGTGCTCATGGGTTCAGGCCCTGAAGATTTTGTGGAGGAAGGTGCGGAGGGTGATGACGCCCATGAGGCGTCGCGCTTTCAGCACGTAGCATTGGACGACGTTCTGACGGGCGAATTCGGCGGCCACCTGGATGGCGGGCGAGCCGACCTGAACGAAGGCGAACCGTTCGGACATGATCTCGCTCAGCCAGGTGTTGTGCTCCTTGCGCAGCACCTCGGCAAAGGGTTCGAAATTCTGGATCGGCGAGAGATCGTCCATCCACAGCAGGTAATCGGGGAGGCAGACGTTGAGCAGGGCGCTGGCGCTCACGACGCCCACGAGGTCGCCCTCCTTGTCGACTACCGGAACTTCGTCGATGTCATTGTCAGACAGGATGTCGATGGCCGCTTTGAGGCTGGCGTTGTCGCGCAGGGTGATGCCGGGCGGCGTCATGATGTCGGCTGCGCAGATGTAGGCCGGCAGTTTCAGGCCCCCGGTCTGGAAGAAGCGCAGCACCTCTTCTGCAGTCTTCAGGGCGGCCAGGTGCTGGGTCGCGTCGTCCTCGCGCAGGATGCCAGCGATCGAGCGGAGGGTCTGCAGATAGAGGGTCGGTTTGTCCATCGGCACCAGCACAAGGAGCACCAGATAGATGGTGTGGCCGTCGAAATGGAACCCCTCGCGCGAGGTGGCGACGGCGACATAGGGCCGCTCGATCCCGGAGAGCCGGGCATGCGGAATGGCGACGCCATGGGGCATCACCGTAGAGGTCGCCTGTTCGCGGGCGATGACCGCTTCGGTGATCGCCTGCGGGTCGGCGATGCCATGGTTGCCGGCCAGGCGGTAGACGAGGGTACGGATGACGTCGTCATGATTCCGTTGCGGCGCCTGGCAGAGGATGTCTGGCACGCCGAAGAAGGAGACCAGGTCGGTCTTGGATGCGGGGATGGAGTCAGGCATGGGCGCCTCCGCAGGGGTTACACGTTGAACAGGAAGTGCATGACGTCGCCGTCACGCACTTCGTACTCCTTGCCCTCCAGACGCAGAAGCCCGGCACCGCGGCAGGGGGCTTCTCCGCCGAGGCGGACGTAGTCGTCGAAAGAGATCACCTCGGCTCGGATGAATCCGCGCTCGAAGTCGGTGTGGATGACGCCTGCGGCCTTGGGCGCCGCCCAGCCGCGGTGGAAGGTCCAGGCGCGGACCTCGATGGGTCCGGCCGTGAAATAGCTGGCCAGCCCCAAGGTATGGTAAGCCATGCGGATCGTCTGGTCCAGTCCGCTCTCCGAGAGGCCGTACGAGGAGAGGAAGTCGGCCCGTTCGGCGTCAGACATGCCGACCAGTTCCGATTCCATCCGCGCGGAGATCACGACAATATCGGCTCCCACGGAGGTGGTATGGGCGCGCACCGCCTTCACCGCCGCGTTATCGGCGGCGAGTTCGCCCTCGCCGATGTTGGCGCAGTAGATCACCGGCTTGTCGGTGAGCAGTTGCAGTTCGGCGAGGGTCGTCAGGATCGGGTCGGAGTCGGCGCGCGCGAAGGAGCGGGCCGGCGCGCCGGTGTTCAAATGGGCCATCAGCGCCGTCATGGCCTCGACCTCTTTGCGCAGATCCTTATCGGCGCGGGCCTGCCGGCCGACCCGGTCCAGGCGCTTCTCGAGCGCCTGCATATCGGCCAGCACCAGCTCGGTCTCGATGATGCCGATGTCGCGCAACGGGTCGACGCCAGCCTCGACATGCACCACGTTGTCGTCGTCGAAACAGCGGACCACGTGCAGGATCGCGTCGGCTTCGCGGATGTTGGCGAGGAATTTGTTTCCCAGCCCCTCCCCTGTGGAGGCGCCGCGGACCAGGCCGGCGATGTCGATGAAATCGACGGTGGCGTGGATGATCTTGCCCGGCTTGGCGATTTTGGCAAGCGCCTCGAGCCGGCTGTCCGGGACGGGCACCGTCGCCTTGTTCGGTTCAATGGTGCAGAAGGGGTAGTTGGCCGCTTCCGCATTCTGCGCGCGCGTCAGGGCGTTGAACAGGGTGGATTTGCCGACATTTGGCAGACCGACGATACCGACTCCCAGGGACATAACAGGACTTTCTTATGAGGCATGGCCACACCGAGCGGCGCAAACGACTCCAGATGATAGGCTAACACCGCAGATGAGGCAATCGAATAATCGTTTCACTTTTATCTGGATTATTTCCGCCGGGTTTGGCTATTCTATGCGCGGGTCGGGTCCATATGTGAGTTTGGCGGTGGGTCTACCAGGGGGTGGCAGACATGGTGGCAGATAAAACAGTTCAGGCAGCGCGGATATCGGCTTACGCTCAGGCGGGTGTTGACATTGACTCCAAGATGTCCGGCATACAATCGATCAAGAAGATGGTTGCCGGAACGGCCACCAGTGGCGCGGTCGGCGGAATCGGCAGTTTTGGGGGCCTGTTTGCTTCGCCGGGCAAGGAGCACCTGCTGGTCGCCAGCACCGACGGCGTGGGGACCAAGCTCAAGGTGGCTGCGCTGACGGGTCGGCATGACACGGTGGGGCAGGATCTTGTCAACCACTGCGTGAACGACATTCTGGTTCAGGGCGCCAAACCGCTCTTTTTCATGGACTACATCGGCACGTCGCGCTTTGAGCAGTCGATCTTTCATGATGTGGTTGCGGGCTTGTGCAAGGCGTGCAAGGAGAACGGGTGTACGCTGCTGGGAGGCGAGACTGCCGAACTGCCCGGGCTTTATCCGCTGGGCGAGTACGATCTGGTGGGAACCATCGTCGGGACGGTCGAGCGCAAGAAGGTGATCACCGGCAAGCAGATCAAGCCGGGTGACGTGATTATCGGGATGGCCTCAGGCGGGTTGCAGACCAATGGCTTCTCCTTGGCGCGCAAGGTGTTGTTCGACCAGTGCGGGTTTACAATCAAGGATTGCCTGCCGGGCACCCACGTGACGATTGGCGACATCCTGTTGTCCGTTCATCGCAGTTTTCTCACGCCGATCACGAAACTGATGGCTAGTGTCGATATCCGGGGGATGGCGCACATCACCGGCGGCGGGTTTATGGACAACATTCCGCGGGTGCTGCCGGAAGGCTGCCGGGCGGTGATTGACCGGAATGCGTGGAAAACACCGACGCTTTTCAGCTTTATTCAGCATCAGGGCCGGGTGGACCGTGACGAGATGTACCGGGTGTTCAATATGGGGATCGGCTTTGTGGTGATCGTCCGGAAGCCCGATGCCGCGCGCGCGCTGGACATTCTCAAACGCTGCCGGACGGAACCGGCGGTGATCGGCGCGATTGAAAAGGGCGTGCACGGAGTGGCGTATCTGGATTCGTAAGCAAGGATCTGCGCGATGATTCTCTATCTCGGACCGGAGGGGACGAATTCGCAGGAGGCGGCGATTCGTTGGAGCGGCGGGTCGGGAGCGTGCTGTCCGTGCCGGTCGTTCAGAGAAGTCTTCGCCCGGCTTGCCGGGTCGCCCGATGCGGCGGCGGTGGTGCCGATCGAGAATGCGGTCGAGGGCCCCGTGACGCAGACGCTCGACCTGCTCGCAGCCGCCTCGGGCGTGACCATCACCGCCGCGTTTGGTTTGCGCGTCCGCTACTGCCTCGCGGTGTCGCCGGGCGGGGGTTTGCACACAATCAAAACGGTCTACAGTCATCCCCAGGCGCTGGCGCAATGCGGGAACTGGCTTGACGCGCACCTCCCTGAGGCGGTCCAGATGCCGCTCGACAGCACAGCCGAAGCCGCGCGCCGCGTGGTCGGCGAACCCCAGGCGGCTGCCGTGTCCACCTTCTTGGCGGCTTCGCTCTACCAACTGACCATGGTTGCCGAAGATATTCAGGACAGCGCCGCAAACGAGACGCGCTTTGTCACGGTGGTCCGCTGCGGCGCGCCTGCACCCTCGGCGTCATTCGCGGGCGTCATCCATTCGCTGCTGTACCTGATCGTGCCCAATCGCCCCGGCGCGCTTCTGCACATTCTGGAGCCGTTTCAGGCCGCCCGCTTGAACCTGACGTTCATTCAGTCGCGTCCGCTATCAGGCCGGCCGTGGCAATACGGTTTTTTTGTGGAGGCCGAAGGCGCGATCACCGATGCCGGCTATGCCCCGACGCTCGCGCGGCTCCACGAGGTCGCCGAGACGGTGCATATCCTGGGCGTGTATCCCTCGGCCCGGACGCCGACACCAGCCCCGTGAGGTGCTTGCCAAACAGCCTGCGTGGGTTATGAACGCGCAGCAATCAGACGCCTCTCCGAGCAGAATGCCGTCAACGGACACCCCGCGCAATGCGGACTGACGGGGCGGCAGCGGGTCTGGCCGAAGGCGACCAGATAGGAATTCCAAGTGCGCCAGTAGCGGACCGGCAGGATAGCGCGCAACGCCATCTCGGTCTCGAACGGGGTGCCTGTGCGAACCAGCCCGAGCCGGTTGCTGATCCGGTGCACATGGACGTCAACGCAGATCGCGGGTTTGCCGAATCCGAGCGCAACGACCAGGTTGGCGGTCTTGCGTCCGACCCCGGGCAGCTCGCATAACGCCTCCACGGTGTTGGGAATGGCTCCCCCGAAACGGGCGTCAAGCGCGTCGGGCAGCGCCTTCAAATGACGGGTCTTGTCGCGGTAGAAACCGACCGGGTAGATCAGGCGTTCGAGCTCGTCTGCCGCCAGGGTCCGCAAGTCGCCAGGCGCATTGACGCGCTGAAACAGACGGCGGCATGCGGCCGCCGTGGTGGCGTCTTGTGTGCGGGCCGAAAGGATGGTGCCGACCAGCACGTGGAACGGGTCGCGGGTTTGCGCCGCAATCAGATCAACGACCGGCGCGGGGGCGTTGACAAAGGCTCTTTTCAGCAGCCGGTTGACAGCGGGAATGTCGGCGGTTGTCATGAGCCTAACGGGTCTGGCGCATCTCGGCCTGGATCGCCAGGGCCGCCGCGCGGGGGTCGGGGGCTTCCACAATCGGACGTCCAACCACGAGATGGGTCGAGCCGTCGCGAACGGCGGCCGCTGGCGTGGCAACGCGCTTCTGATCGCCGACCGCCGCGCCCGCAGGCCGCACGCCGGGGGTGACCAGCAACGCTTCCGGACCGAGGGTCGCACGCATGGCGGCGACTTCCTGCGGTGAGCAGACGATGCCGTCGGCGCCGGCTTCACGCACGGCGAGAAGGCCCATGGCCGTGACGTGTTCGCGCAGCGGGCGGGCGATCCCCAGGTCGGCCAGGTCGTTCTGATCGAGACTGGTCAGGGCGGTCACGGCGAGGATACGCGGCGCGGACGGGCCGCAGGAGCGAGCGGCCTCGGCGGCGGCGCGGATCATGGCGCGGCCTCCCGAGGCATGGATGGTCATGAGGCTGACCCCCAGCCCGGCTCCCGCTGTGACGGCGCGTTCGACGGTGCGGGGGATGTCGTGCAGTTTCAAGTCGAGAAACACCCGTTTCCCCTGCGCGGTAACGGCTCGCACCACATCGGGGCCGCTGGCGCTGAAGAGCTCAAGGCCGATCTTGTAGAACGAGACAGCATCACCGAGGCGCGTGACAAGCGCTTCGGCCTCTACGGCGGTCGACAGATCCAGCGCAACGATCAGTTCAGCCATGGGCAATCACCGGGATTGGGGGTGGAGGGATCAACGACGTTCCCCTTTTAAGGGAGGCTCGTCCCATCGTCTTCTGCGCGGCTTGATACCGCGCCCAAAACGAGCGAGAGAAATATCGCACATTCCGAGGCGTTTGTCCACCGTCGCTGTGTCGGATCAGGCTCCAGGGCAAACGCATCTAATTTCTGAACCTTTGTCAGTTTCTGGTTCAGGGATTGCTTCATTGCCTTTTTCCGAAGGCCGGCCGGGTTCTCTGACCATCCACTGCGCGTGCCGGCGGGAAAGCAGGTCGATGGGCCCGGTTTCGTCCAAAGCGGCGGCCGGGGCGAGGCCTCGCGCCGTCGCTCGGGCATGCGCCTTGAGCCGTCACGCGGGGTCGATGCCGAGGAGAGCGAGCAGGTAGTCGTTGCTCCATCCGGCCTTTTTGACCTTCAGGCGCGTGCTGAGAGCTTGGTGTTCTCGCGCTTGGCCGCGTTGAAGGCGAGGCGCCGCAGGGTGACGAGGTTCTGCGCGGCATGGCATCACTAGCATCCCACAGGCTCATTTTCACGGGCGTGACGCGTCGTAACCCCATGCCAATGAGGGGCCGGATTTGCGCTTGAAGTGGATTTTCGAAATGTCGTGTGTCGAATTTCTTCCCGCGAGTGACGAAAAGCGGCCACATTTCGTCCGTGAATCAGCCATGCTGTCCCACAGGCCGGCTGGAAAACGCCTCGAATCCTGGCAGAAACGGCTCTTTCGCGCAAAGTACAGGCCTGTGCGGTCCGTCGGCTGTCCCATAGCATTGCAGGATCTCCAGCAGGTCGGCCTTGACCCAGAGCGCGGCGCGCACCATCCCCGCGCAGCGCGAGAAGCTGTGCCGCCAGCGGGAAAGGTGCTTGAGGAAGCGCAACAGCAGGTGGGCCAGCAGCCCGGTCCAGACCTGCCATTTGACGGCGCGTTCGTTGGTGCCGATGAAGTCGCGCAGTTGCAGGGTCTGCTTGATCTCCTTGAAGAACAGTTCGATCGTCCAGCGCGCCCGGTAGAGTTCGGCGATGGTGCGGGCGCTCCAGTTGGTGTTGTTGGTGATGAAACTCATCTCGCGCTCCTTGCCGTCGACCGTGACCAGAGCCGTGACCCGCCGCAACACGGTCGGGTAGCTTTCCGACGTCTTCACCCCCGCCGGGCGCACGAGCTCGTCCTTGAGGATCTTTCCCGAGCAGGGCAGTTCCTTTATGGTTTCGAAGAGCATCCGCCGCTTGTCGCGCAAGACGAAGAAGACGCCGCGCGTGTTCAGGTCGGAAAGGAAATCGAGATCGACATAGGCCCGGTCGGCCAGCAGCACGTCGCCCGGCCCCATCCCGGCGCACAACGCAACAGTGCGCACCGAGTCATGGTGGCCGGCGTCCTCTACAACGGCCACCGTCGGCAGAAAGGTGCCAATGTTCAGGCGCATGTGGCACTTGGCGGCCGCCTTCCTGCGGCGGTGCCGCGCCCAGTCGATGCTGGCCAGGGTGAGTTGCAGAGTCGTGGAGTCCATCGCGAAGATGCCGCGTTTCAAGCGGAAAATGAATCCGGAATGCCTGCCGTATTCGGTGAAGCCCGGGCAGACCTCAC